>DIJW01000128.1:16479-17313 GCA_002421475.1 Thiomicrospira sp. UBA5634
ATGGAAAAACCCGATTTAGACCATATTGAAGGTCTGTCACCCGCCATTTCCATCGAGCAAAAATCCACCTCACATAACCCGCGTTCCACCGTTGGTACGGTCACCGAAATTTACGATTATTTGCGTCTACTCTATGCGCGTGCCGGTACGCCGCGCTGCCCGACCCATAATGTCGATTTAGAAGCGCAAACCGTCAGCCAAATGGTAGATCGGACTTTAGAACTACCCGAAGGCACAAAATGTCTATTAGTCTCGCCGGTGGTCCGCGGGCGCAAAGGCGAACACGCGAATTTACTCGACGAACTGCAAGCGCAGGGTTTTATTCGTGCTCGCATCGACGGCAAACTGGTTGACCTGGATGGCTCACTCACGCTGGATAAAAACAAAAAACACGATATTGAAGTAGTCATCGACCGCTTTAAAGTGCGCGCCGATATGAAACAGCGTTTAGCCGAATCTTTTGAAACCGCGCTCAAAATGTCGGAAGGCATTGCACAGGTTTTACCGATGGATGAGGAAGACGATTTTGCGTTGTTATTTTCCGATAAGTTTTCTTGTCNNGCGTGCCCGAACTAGAACCGCGTTTGTTTTCATTTAACAATCCACATGGTGCCTGCCCAAGCTGCGATGGCTTAGGTGTAAAAGAAAGTTTCGATGCTCAACGTGTTATTACCCACCCCGAACTCAGCTTAGCCGGTGGCGCGATTCGCGGCTGGGATCGCCGCCATAAATACTATTACGATATTTTATTGGCGGTTGCGACCCATTATGGTTTCGACATGGAAACGCCTTGGCTGGAACTGGATGAACAGGCTCGAGACATCGGATTATTTG
>DIJW01000182.1:0-175 GCA_002421475.1 Thiomicrospira sp. UBA5634
TCCTTCACTGCGTTCAGGATGACTGAAATGCTTGGCTTGTTGGACTAAAACTCGACCTACATCCAAGCCTGGTTGTTGTCACAAAACTGTCACGCTTCATTCATCAAGTTGTTACCTTCAACCTACAAAATAGCTCCTGTGTTTCATTTGATCTTTTAACTCTCCTAAGGAGTAG
>DIJW01000182.1:184-11795 GCA_002421475.1 Thiomicrospira sp. UBA5634
GTTTGGTCGCGGCCAGCCTTGTTACGCAAACAGCTGTTGCGGCTGTTGATCCAACTTTACCTGACTACAAACGTGTATCGGGTGTTTCTGGCAACTTCACTTCAATCGGTTCAGATTCATTAGCCAATATGATGACCTTGTGGGTTGAAGAGTTTAAACGTCACTATCCAAACGTAAACGTTCAAGTACAGTCTGCCGGTTCTTCAACTGCACCACCCGCAATGGCTGAAGGTACTTCACAAGTCGGCCCAATGAGCCGCGCGATGAAGTCGGGTGAAATTGCGATGTTTGAACAAAAATATGGTTATGCACCGACTCAGATTGGTGTAGCGATTGACGCTTTAGCAGTATTTGTTCATAAAGATAACCCGATTAAAGGTTTGACTATGCAACAAGTTGATGCGATTTTCTCTTCTACACGTGCGTGTGGTGCTGAAAAAGACATTACGACTTGGGGCCAAGCTGGTTTAACCGGTGAATGGGCAAATCGTTCAATGCAAATGTACGGACGTAACTCAGTATCCGGTACTTATGGTTATTTCAAAGAAAAAGCGCTTTGTAAAGGTGACTATAAGAACTCTGTAAACGAACAGCCTGGTTCAGCATCAGTTGTACAAGGTGTTTCTGCTTCAATTAATGGTATTGGTTACTCAGGAATGGGTTACGTAACAGCTGGTATTAAAGCGGTGCCATTAGCGAAAAAAGCCGGTGAAACTTTCTATGAAGCGAATGCTGAAAACGCCGCTAGCGGCAAGTTCCCATTGGCTCGTATGTTATACATTTATGTAAACAAAGCGCCAAACAAAGCACTGGACCCTGCGGTTAAAGAGTTTATGACCATGGTATTGTCTAAGCAAGGTCAAGAAGTGGTATTTAAAGATGGCTATGTACCATTACCGAAAGCGGTAGCGGCACGTGAGTTAGCTAAGTTGAAATAAGCGATTATTTTAATCTAGGCTTAACACGCCATTAAAAGAAAAACCCGGTGTCAAAACCGGGTTTTTTTATGGCTGAAAATACGTGATAACTTATGAGCACCAGGCCTGGTACGCTGTAAAATATCAGGGAATTTCGATTTCAATATCGGTTAACGGAATCACGCTGCAGGTGAGGATATAACCCTTGTCACAATCGTAAGCCGGGGTTTGAATTTGTTCGACTTTACCGGATACCAGTTTTACTTCACATGCGCCACAATTTCCGCCACGACAGCTGTATGGCATATCAAATCCTTGTTCGTCTAACGCTTCCAATAATGAAAACTCACCGTCAAACTCGCAGGTTCCTTGTCCAATCACCGTGACTGTTGGCATGTTTATATTCCTTTTTCTGGTTAATTCGCGGGTAAAAAATAATGGCTCATTTTAACAAAAAAATGAGCCATTAAAACATCTACTACAGCCTAGAGATTAAGGATTCGCGCTGACCTTGTTGGTGTCACTGCGTTCGCAATGACGACCTGGCATGTGCGTTTATTTCTTTTGGTTTTCTAAAATGGCGGCCAATTGTTGTTTTAGGCTGTCCATTTCATTTTTAATGTATTCAATATTTTCGTAATTTTTTTGGTCATGTTGGAGCGTTTGATTTTCTTCGTCTTTGACCGAGTTCATTGCGTCCAAAATAATACCGATAAACAGGTTTAACACGGTAAAGGTGGTGACTAAAATGAACGGAATAAAGAATAACCAGGCATAGGGATACACTTCCATCACCGGACGCACGATACCCATTGACCAAGATTCAAGCGTCATTACTTGGAATAGGGTGTAGATACTGGCACTGATTGAACCGAACCATTCCGGAAAGGCTTCGCCAAACAGATTGGTGCTCATGACCGCGCCGATATAGAAAAAAATCACCAATAAACCGGCAATACTGAACACGCCCGGAATCGCCAATAACATGGCAGAAATGACGCGGCGCATAGACGGTACAACTGAAATTAAACGCAGTAAACGCAAAATACGTAACGCACGCAGTACGGCTAAGTCACCGGAGGCAGGGATCAGGGCGATGGCAACGATAATAAAGTCGAAGTTGTTCCAGCCGCTTTTAAAGAATGAGGCACGTTGCACCCATAATTTCATGGCAATTTCGATGACGAAAATAGACAAACATAGGCTGTCGAGCCAATCCAAGGCGTTAATGATTTGGCTGTCGAGACTTTTTGAGGTTTGAATACCAAGGATAATGGCGTTAAAAATAATCACGTAAATGATGAACTTGTTAAACCAGTTCGAATCTATAACGGTTGCGATTTGACGCGTGAGTTTGTCCATAATGTTTAATCCGTTTGGTTAAAGTAGAAAGTCGCTAAGAGCGTGCCTTGTTGGCCTAAAACGCGACAAATTTTAGCAAAGTTTAAGCGGGTTTAAACTATACTTAGCGTATAAATTTTCGCTCAATGATGGGCGGTTAACCGTGCTTTTTGCGGTGATAATTCAGTCATAAAAGGACAGAGTATGAGTATGCAATCTTTGATTGAGCAACGTTTAAATGCCGGCTTTCCACAACTGGAAATGTCGATTGAAAACGAAAGTCATATGCACGCCGGGCCGGCAACCGAATCACATTTTAAACTGGTGCTTATAACGCCGGCGTTTGAAGGCTTGTCACAGGTAAAACGTCATCAAGCCGTGTATAAAGTCTTGGGTGATGTAATGAGTCGGATTCATGCATTGGCATTGCATACGTTTAGCGCTGAAGAATGGCTGAAGCAGACTAAAACGGTGCCTGCATCGCCTTTGTGTGCCGGTCAAAATAAGTAACCGACATCACCAGGCCTGGTTAATGGGGGGCGTCGGTTTGTTCTCCTTCTTTCGGTTGGTTTGCGGGATCAAGATGCGGATAAACCAGATGCCACGCGTCCATAAATTTCATATGATCGAGTTTGCGCTGTAATAAATGCACCGCTTGCATATATTGGTCAATATACAAATAACGTCCGCGTTTAAGTGATTGCACTAAATGACGGTAACGCGTGGGTAAAAAGTGTTTGAAGTGCACAATCAAACCAAACTCCCCTTCGGTTTCGGCGATGCGACGCTCGACTTCAAGCCGTGCATTCCAACGAACTTGTTCATCAAATCCTTCAAACATTTTGCCGATCGTCAGCACAATCCCCGCTGCGATCAAAAAACTTAAAATAAGTTGACCGGTGATCCAAGCACCCAAAAATGTGAAGATAACCAAACTCAAAGTGGCAACCGGAATGGTCAGAATGTTGATCCAAATTTTATTGCCGCGCATTTGTTCTTCCGCGAGTTTTAGATCAAAGTCTGTTAAGTCGATTTCGTGTAAGCGAATTAACATTTGCTGGGCGGTAGGAATGGATTCTAGCGGACGATCTTCCGGTAATATGGCGCCTGTCATTTAGATTTTTTCCCTTGTTTAGCCGATTTTGGTTCGCAGGATTGAGGACATTCAAACGTATGGCGTATGCGGGTTTCCAAGCAAAAAGCCGTCAATTTCCCACCCCATAAACAGCCGGTATCGGTTGCGTGAACTTGATAACCGTCCATTGCACCTAAGGTTGACCAATGGCCGAAAAAGATTTCGACATCTTTATTGCGACGATTATTATGCAAAAACCAGGCCTGGTAGTTAGGATGGGTATTGCGCTCCGGCGCGAGTTTCATGTCAAAATCTAACACGCCTTGATTGTCGCAATAACGCATGCGTGCAAACGCATTCACGATATAACGCAATCTTTCCCAGCCTTGTAAGCCATCGTGCCAGTGTTTGGTTTTTGAGCCGAATAGGTGTTCGGTAATAAATTCACGCCAGTTAGGTGAACGCAATAGTTGTTCCACTTCATTGGCGTGAGTTTGCGCTTGTTCTGCACTCCATTGCGGCGGAATACCGGCATGTACCATAACCACCGGCAAAGTGGGGTGTCGCACTAATAAAGGTTGTTGACGTAGCCAGTCGATTAACTCGGCACGATCCGGTGCATTCAGAATCGGTTGCAGGGTATCGCTTTTGGAGGCATATTTTTCCAAACCGCAATCGGAGGCGAGCAGATGAAAGTCGTGATTACCTAACACCATTTTGCCGCGTTCACCGAGCGATTTAACAAAACGCAAACATTCCAGCGATTGTTCGCCGCGATTAACAATATCACCGACAAACCAAAGCTCATCTTGCTCCGGTTGATAATTAATCTGCTTTAGTAACGCTTGCAGCGGATCAAAACAGCCCTGTAAGTCTCCGATAATGTAAGTCGCCACGCATTTGCCTTTATTATTTTTTTAAGGATTTGAAGATTATGTTTATTCTGCCGGTTGCTGCGTTTTAACCTGGCTATATAAATTGGCCAAGCGCACAAAATCCTCCACCGCTAAAGCTTCTGCTCTTAAACCGGGGTCAACTCGGCAAAGTTCGATTTGTTCACTATTTAACCAGTTTTTTAGTGTATTACGCAAGGTTTTACGTTTCTGACTGAACGCTTGTTTAACCAAAGCGGCAAAATCGCTAAAGTTGTCCGCTTTAAATGGCGGTGTAAGGTAAGGCACCAGCCGAACAACCGCTGAATCCACTTTTGGTGCAGGGGTAAAATTTTCTGGTCCGACGGTAAATAAATATTCGGTTTCGCAGGCATATTGAATCATCACACTCAAGCGACCAAAGGCTTTGCAACCCGGGTTAGCGGTCAGGCGTTCGACCACTTCTTTTTGCAACATAAAGTGCATATCTACAACCAAGTCATTAAATTCAAGCAGATGAAACAATAACGGGCTGGAAATGTTATACGGCAGGTTGCCGACTAAACGCAGGCGTTCGTTGGGCACTAACTGCAAGCTACGATAGTCGAATCTGAGCGCATCGGCATTGTGTAAATGAAACGAAGGCAGTTGGCTAAAACGTTTGGTTAGCGGCGCAATTAAATCGCGGTCGATTTCAATAATGTCTAAATGTTTTACCGCATGCAATAAGGGTTCGGTCAGCGCGGCTTCACCCGGGCCGATTTCTACCAGGTGTTGATCTGCTTGCGGGTTAATCGCCGCCACAATCTGCTGAATCACACGACCGTTATTGAGGAAGTTTTGCCCAAATTGTTTTTTATGCTGATAACTCGACATGGCGTGCCTCCAACATTTCTAACGCGACTTGAATCGCGTAATGGAAGCTGCCGGCGTCTGCCTGACCTGTCGCGGCCAGCTCAAGCGCGGTGCCATGATCCACTGAGGTGCGAATAAATGGCAAACCCAGCGTGATATTCACCGCTTGACCAAAGCCCATGTGTTTGAGTACCGGTAAACCTTGATCGTGATACATGGCTAAAAACGCATCCGCTTGCTTAAGTTTATGCGGCGTAAATAAGGTGTCGGCGGGGTAACAGCCGCTAATATCCATGTGATGTGCGCGTAATTTATTAATCACCGGCTGAATAACATCAATTTCTTCGCGTCCCATGTGACCGTCTTCACCCGCATGTGGGTTTAATCCGGCGACAAATAAACGCGGTTTTTCAATGCCAAATTGGTGCTGTAATGAACCATAGGTAATGCGCATGACTTTTTCTAATAACTCGGCAGTAGTTGCGTTCGGCACGTCTTTTAACGGCAGGTGAGTGGAGGCAAGCGCCACCCGCAAACCGGGTGTCGCCAACATCATCACCACCTGTTCGGTTTGGCTAAGTTCAGCCAGTAATTCGGTATGACCGCTAAACACCAAACCGGCTTCATTGATGATGCCTTTATGTACCGGGCCGGTCACCAACGCTGCGAATTCACCGCTTAAACAACCTTGGGTAGCTCTGGTAAGCATTCGGATTACATAATCGGCATTAAGTTTATCCAACACACCGGGTTGAGTGGGGGCGTTGAGGGCTAAATCAAGCACACACAATTCACCAGGCCTGGTAATGCGTTCGGCATCGTTGGCATCATAGTTAATAATGGATAAAGGAAGATTGAGCGCCTTGGCACGCGCCTGCAATAAATCTGCATCGGCAATGACCACCAATTGCATCGGCCATTGATGTTGCGCCAATTGAATCACTAGATCCGGGCCAATACCTGCCGGTTCGCCGGAGGTAATCACTAAACGCGAGGCAATCATGGCGTCACCTTGTTTAAACGTATGTCAATATAGGCTTCATCACGCAAACGGCGCATCCATAAATCAAAGGTTTCATTCGCTTTACGGATACGAATCGCTTGAATGGCCTCTTGTTCAAGTGCTTGACCACTTTGTTTGGTGCTGCGTTTATCGAGCAGTTTAATAATGTGATAACCACTAGGCACATCAATTACACGGCTGATTTGACCCGGCTGTAAACGCATAACTTCAGTGGCAAAAAAGGTGGGCATTTGATCAAAGTTTAACCAACCCAAATCCCCCCCGGTAAGGGCGCGACTGCCTTCGGAATGACGTACCGCCATTTGAGCAAAATCAGCGCCTAATTGCAGTTGTTTGTAAATATCATCCACTTTGGCTTGCAGTTGGGTGCGTTGTTCGGGGGTCGGAGACTCCGGGCGACTGATCAAAATGTGCGCCAGTTGGAATTCTTCATTGGCAGTTTGTAAATTACGTCGTTGAATAAAGTTATTCACTTCGTCTTCGGTGACATGAATTTGGCTGATGACTTCAACTTCGCGTAACTTTTGAATCAAAATTTGCTCACTGATTTGGGTGCGAATGCGGGCAAATCCATTCGGCATTTCACGATCCAACGCTTGCTGCAGTTGGATTAAACTCAGTTTGTTGGCTTCTGCCATTTGTAATAATTGCGCGTTAATTTCATCATCACTTACCCGCAATCCGCGCTGGTCGGCGCGCTGTTGTTGCAGTTTTTGCATGATCATATTGTCGAGCACTCGCGCCCGCAACGCATCGCGATCGTCGCCGGCAATTTGACGTTGACGTAACTCTTGTTGGGCTTGCTCCAATTGCATATTGAGTTCGCTAAGCAGAATAATATCGTCGTTCACTACCGCGACAATCCGATCCAGCAGGGTGTTGGCTTGGATGGTATGAGCCGATAAACTCAAGATCACTACGGCGAAAAAGCGGTGAAAATTTGACATCATATTCATAAAAAGTCTTTGTGTTAAAAGTTAAGGGTTTTTTCGATGGTGTCGCGTAAACGGTTGCCCAAAGTGCTGAGGCCTTTAAACTCGATTACATATTTGACACCGTAATTATAACGGCCATCCGCCAGCTGTGCTTCTTCGAAAATCAGCTCCGATGCCCAGCAACAACTATCATAACGTAAGCCGGTCGCGGTCTCACGGCGTTGTTGTTGCTCAATGTCATAGTTTACATAACTGGCCAATTCCCATTGCTGGCTAAGTTTAACCACCAGGCCTGATGCCAAGGTATTTGTTCGTTGTAACGGGTCGACATGATTGATATTAAGCGCTTGATGCACCGCCAGCAAATTGAGTCGCTCACCAACTGTCCATTTTAAGCGGTTTTGCAGGTTATTAAGCACTTGAGTCTCACTATCAAAGCGAGCGTTACTGCTCAAGTAAAATTGATCAAATGTCAGACCAAGTTTTACGAAATAGTCAGAGTGACGTTGTTGATTCAGTTGGCTAGCGGTAAGACCGACCTCTTGATCGACTAAAAATATAATTTGGCCAATCGCTGCTTCGGCTAAGGGTTCACCTTGGTTATTGAGTAGTTTCGTACCCAACGCAGCCGTGACTTGTTGGGTATCACCAATCCGATCCACGCCGGAAAAACGGTTTAACTGGAATAGGTTACTGAAATCTAAACTGGCATTAGCCGTATCAAAAATAGGTAATCGGCTCTGATCAACTAACGGCACATGCAGGTATTGCAACTCCGGCTCCAACGTTTGCACAAAATCTTGCCCAAATAATGTTAGATCACGTTCAAATACTAAGCCACCACGCAGGGCATATTGCATCACCGTGTTTGATGATTGCTCATCCATCGTCAGCGAATTGTTTTGCAGTGCGTACTCGCGATAATTGGCCTTAACCTGTGCTTGCAGATGACCATAAGGTTTATGCAATTGATATTGCACACTTGGTTGCGCCACGAGGCGTGTACCGGTCACGCGTGTACTGGGTTCGGGTAAAGTGAATTCGGTCGCTTCGCTGTAAAGATTTAGCCGCCAGTTACCGAAAGAGTGCCCGACATTTAAGCCGATTTCCGGGTGTTTTTCATAATTTAATGCAGCGTTACGTAAAGGCAGATAACCATAATGTTGAATATGGGTTTGAATTGGGCCTCGACGGTAATTTAATTTAATATGGCGTGGCAGATAACTGGCTTTATTAATGGTTTGGTTTTCGTTCAAGGCTAAGGGGATGTCGTTATAAAAATCGACATCCGATACTTCGTGCCATACCAAGTTGGAAGTGAGGTGCTTAGTCCATTGTTGCTGCGCGTTAACACTTGCCCGCCATCGTTTGCTGATGACATCATCTGTCGCCACATCACCGGCGGGGGTGACATAATCTCGCCCTTGGCGCGAACTTAACTGATCTTGTAACCCACCGATCCGCAATTCACCACGATGCTGCGGTTGTAAGTAACGAAATTCATTATCCAGCACTAAACCGCGTTGTTCCATCACCATCACACTGAGTGTGTCGTCAATATTTGGCGCGATATTAAAGTAGTAGGGCACACTCACTAAACCCAAAGGCGTGTCTTGTGCGGCGCTTTTATGACTGCCAATTGTTGGGAATAATAAACCGCTGGCTCGATCATCGAGCGGAAAGTCGATATAGGGGGTATACAACACCGGCACATCTTTAAAATACAAGGTGCTGTGATAACCGTATAACCGCCGTTTCGGATCGTTAATTTCGAGTTTATTAAATGCCACATACCAGGCCTGGTCATGGAGCGGACAGGTCGTAAAACTGGCTTGTTCGAGTTCGCTAATCCGGTTTTGTTGGCTAAAGGCAATCCGCTGTGCCTCGCCATGTGCACGGCTGTCACGTAATTGATAAACAACGTCGTTCAGAAAACCGCTTTGGTTGGCTTGATTAAGCTCGGCCAAACTGCCTAGTAAAATCACATCCGTTTGATGTAATTGCACCGAGCCGAATGCGCGCACAATTTGTTGTGTACGATCATAAAACAGCTGGTCACTGAGCATTACCAGGCCTGGTTGGCTGAGTTTAGCTTGACCGCTGAGAGTGAATTGGTCTTTTTGAGGTTGGTTGAGTTGATTCGCCGACACTTCGGTCAGGGTGCCGAGCGGCGGTAAATCTTGCGGCGGCGTTATCCATTCCACCACACACGGATCATTTGTTTCACCCGCCGTTATCGACTCGGTTTGCGCAGACGGCCAAGCCGGTCGGCTGACGAGCAATAAGCAACTTAAGCTGATGAGTATTCGGTAAAAAATTGACATTCCTGGGGCAAAATTATCTAATTGTCGGCATTGCGCGCTATTCTAACCGAGATAGCGGCTGAATTCGTCGATTTTACATTTGGACACTTGATTAAGTTTGCTGTCCATCCATAACCATCCAGCAAAGAGCACATAACGCATTATGGATTTACGATTTGAACAATTGCAGGCCTGGTTACACGGCCTAAACCGTTTTCGTGAAGGTGAATTAAGTTTGCCTGTTCCGGCATCCAGTGATGCCAGTTTTAGACGGTATTTCCGCTGTCAGTTTCGTCATGCCGGCGGTGAGCAAAGCTGGATAATTATGGATGCACCACCGGCGCATGAAGATTGTCGGCCGTTTATTGCCATCTCGGCGGAATTGGCTGCGTTGGGCTTAAATGTGCCGATTGTCGCTGAACAAGATTTAACCCAAGGGTTTTTATTGTTGTCGGATTTAGGTACCACCACCTATTTATCGGCGTTAAATGAAAGCACGGCCGAACATTTATACAGTGATGCGATTCGTGCATTAGTGCGTTTACAAACCAAAGCTACCAGTGATCATTTACCGATTTATGATACCGCGATGTTAAGCCGTGAAATGGATCTGTTTACCGATTGGTTGGGTGAGCGTCACTGCGAATTAAGCATGAATGCCAGTGAGCGCCAGGCCTGGTCGCGGGTACAAAGTGAGCTGATCCACTCGGCGTTGTCACAACCGCAAGTTTACGTGCATCGCGATTATCACAGCCGCAATCTGATGGTCACCGGCGCGAATAATCCGGGGATTTTGGATTTCCAAGACGCGGTAGATGGGCCGCTGACTTATGATGCGGTGTCGTTATTGCGCGACTGTTATATTGTTTGGCCGGAAGATCAGGTGCGTGAATGGCAACGACAGTATTTTTTAATGCTGTGTCAAACCGGTCATTTAACCCAATCTGAATGGAGCGGGTTTTTGCAATCAATGGATTGGATGGGCATTCAGCGCCATTTAAAAGCATCCGGCATTTTCGCGCGTTTGTATCATCGCGATGGCAAAGACGGCTATTTAAACGATATTCCGGCGACCTTGAATTACATTATCCAAGTCGGACGGCAATATCATCAAATGAAAGATTTAGTCGGTTGGACGGAAAAACTGGCGACGCGTTACAGCGAGATAAAACTGTGAAAGCCATGATTTTAGCCGCCGGGCGCGGCGAACGTTTACGCCCGTTAACCGACCATACTCCCAAACCTTTGGTTTCCTTAGCGGGAAAACCGTTGATTGAATATCACTTGGAAAAACTCGCCAAAATGGGGATTAAAGAAGTGGTGATTAACTATGCTTGGTTGGGCGAGCAGTTTGTTGAGCGTTTAGCCGATGGTGAGCGTTTCGGTTTGAAAATAGCCTATTCACCCGAACCTGAAGGCGGATTAGAAACCGCCGGCGGCATTATTAATGCGTTGCCGTTATTAGGGGGTGAACCCTTTATGGTTGTTAATGCTGATGTATATACCGAGTATGACTTCAGTCAGTTGCCGCCGAGTTTGGCGCCGGGGTTGTTAGCGCATTTGTTATTGGTTCCGACGCCGAGTTTTAAAGCACAGGGCGATTTCGGTTTAACCGAACTGGGTCAAGTCCGCTCACAAGGTGAGTTTACTTTTTCCGGTATCAGTTTATTGTCGCCGCAGCTTTTTAACGGTGTCAAACCCGGCAAAGTGCCGTTAGCGCCGGTTTTACGTCAGGCAATGATGCAAGGCCGTGTCAGTGGTAAAGTCTATGAAGGTTTATGGAGTGATATCGGTACGTTAGATCGGCTAGAGCAGACAGAAGCATTAGTTAATTCTGCTGTCTGATCTGCCGTCAAAGTTTTAAAACCGCAGGTTAATCCCAGTGCTATAAGTCCAGTCGGTTTCTTTTTGGCCGAGCAGCGGGCGTGAGTCGTGACTGTAAGACACATCAAACGTAAACGCAAACAAGCTGTTAATGCGGGTGGTAATACCGGATGACGCGATACTGCGAACGTCATCGGTTTCTTCAACATTCGGTTGTGCATACAGGCTGATCGCCCATTGGGTATTTTCAGTCAGCGCATATTTTGAATTTAAGTACAGATTTAATCGCGTCGCATCACGTTCAATGATTTCCGCGCCAACCGGCTCAATCGAACGTTCCTCATACATCAGACCAAGCCCGCCAAAGCCATTAAACGGAAAAGATTGTAAACGCACACGTGCGTTCATGCCGACCAATTGACGCAGTGATTTTTGATTTAAAGGTTCACTTTGATGTTGCACATA
>DIJW01000225.1 GCA_002421475.1 Thiomicrospira sp. UBA5634
CCTTGCGCTTTAATAAAGTCAACAACACGATGCACCTCGGCATCCGTGACAAATGCACCATGCACCCGAATTGGTGAAGCGGTTCCGGGCGGCAAATACAGCATATCGCCCATACCTAATAACTGTTCCGCGCCCATTTGATCCAAAATGGTACGCGAGTCAATTTTAGACGACACTTGGAATGACATACGGGTTGGGATATTGGCTTTAATCAAGCCGGTAATCACGTTTACCGATGGACGCTGCGTTGCCAAAATTAAGTGAATACCTGACGCACGTGCTTTTTGCGCCAAACGAGCAATCAGCTCTTCTACTTTTTTGCCCACCACCATAATCATGTCGGCAAACTCATCAATTACCACCACAATGTAAGGCAACGGCGTTAAGGTCGGAGGTGGTGCAGACATTTCCATGCTTAAAGTGGCGGCCTGTTGATATAACGGATCAATAATCGGCTCACCTGCATCAATCGCCGCTCTGACTTTTTCGTTAAAACCGGCAATATTTCGCACGCCCAATTTGGCCATTAACTGATAACGCCGATCCATCTCAACGACACACCAACGCAACGCATTCGCAGCATCACTCATATCGGTTACAACCGGCGTTAATAAATGTGGAATATCTTCATATACAGAAAGTTCCAACATTTTCGGGTCAACCATAATTAAACGTACATCTTCCGCGCTGCTTTTATACAGCAAACTCAAAATCATGCTGTTGACGCCAACCGATTTACCCGAACCGGTCGTACCGGCAACCAGCAGATGTGGCATTTTAGCTAAATCCACCACCACCGGTTTACCGGAAATATCTTTACCGAGCCCCATAGTCAGTGGCGATTTACCGGTTTGAAAGGCTTCCGATGCCAAAATATCGCGGAAACCGACAATTTCACGTTTTTCATTCGGAATTTCGATACCGACATAGGGTTTACCCGGAATAACATCCACCACACGCACGGCTACCACCGACAAGGCGCGCGCTAAATCTTTTGACAAGTTACTGATTTGACTTACTTTAACCCCGGGTGCAGGCATAATTTCAAACCGAGTCACCACCGGGCCGGGCAACACATGCTCCACTGTAGCCGTCACGCCAAACTCTAACAAACGCGACTCCAGCAGATTCGACATGGCTTGTAAGTCTTCTTCAGAATAACTGTCTTCATACACCGGTGCCGGATCTAATAAATCCAAACTCGGCAATTCAGCTTTTGCCGAATTTAAAGTATAAGCAGAAGAATCGGACTGATAACGTGGTTCAACTTTCACCACTGCAGATGAACTGCTAACAGGTGCGGGATTAACCGGCAACGCAACTTGGTCACTTACCAGGCCTGGTTGTACGACATCCATTTGCGGAACGGTTTGAGTTGTAAACGCATCAAACAATTTAGCGCGTTTTTCTTCAATACGCGCGCCCACATCGACACGCTGGGTAACCACCGGTTTAACCGTCTGGCTATTTGGTAATGCATCAGTTGCTTTAGATAAATCTAACCGACTTAAAACATTTTTAAACTGTTCTGAATGCACCACATGCTTTTTCGCATTTCGGTGCAAATAATTAATCATACGCCAAACAAAACGCCCGGTGACTTCAGAAATGGTCATCCAAGACTGCGCAATTAACATGCTAAAACCAAGCGCAAACATCACTAACAACAACAAGGTTGTTGCCAGTAAATCAATTGCACCAACAAACGCAAGACTTAACTCATACCCCAAAACGCCACCCGAATAATAAGGCAAACGCACCACCCAGCTCTCCGGATGCAGATACAAACTCGCCATACTCGCGCCCGACAACACCAATAAAACCAAGCCTGTCATACTCAGTGCAAAACGGGCATAATCAAAATCGGAACCGGAGCGGATTTTGAGAGTGACCCAACCGGCGAGCAAAATACCAAATGGCCAAGCAAAGCCAAACACCCCAAACAGATAGAGAATTAACGAAGATAACCACGCGCCANNCATAGTTGTAAAACGAATCCACAGAGCGCGCCACTTCAAATCCGGGGTCATCCGGGCTATAGCTATAGAGAATAATAAAAAGGAAAAACGCCAAGCCAATACAGCTTAACAAAATGATGTCTTTTATCAGCCAATTCCAGCGCACGACTGCGTCTTTTTCCGCATTGCCAGTATCGTTTTGTTTGGTACCGATTGTCGATTTATTCAGATTCAAAGTCATACCTAATTTGTTCACCTACAGAATCGTGCAAGCCAGCTTGCTGTAATCTGCACCATGCGGATTATCATTCACTATGAAAAACTGCTAGAATTTTAACACACAACCAAAGGTTGAACAGTCTGATCGTACACTGGTTAATGTCATCGACAACCAGCCAAATGTTAACGACAAATATATCAACCAATCTTGCCAACCTATTGTAAAGGAATCTTATTTATGGCGACCAAACATTGCAAACTGTTGATTCTTGGCTCCGGCCCGGCGGGTTATACCGCAGCCGTATATGCGGCGCGCGCTAACTTAAACCCGGTTATTATCACCGGCATGCAACAAGGCGGCCNNACTGGCCGGGTGATCCTGAAGGTTTAACCGGCCCAGGTTTAATGGATAGAATGCAACAACATGCAGAACGTTTTGGCACAGAAATTATCTTTGACCATATTCATACTGCGGATTTGAAAACACGCCCTTTCACCTTAACCGGTGACAACGGAACCTATACCTGTGACGCATTAATTATCGCCACCGGCGCATCGGCAAAATATCTGGGTTTACCCTCCGAAGAAGCCTTTAAAGGTAAAGGCGTATCAGCTTGTGCAACCTGTGACGGTTTTTTTTACCGCAATCAAAAAGTCGCGGTGATTGGCGGCGGCAACACGGCGGTTGAAGAAGCGCTGTATTTATCCAACATTGCAGCAGAAGTCACGGTTATTCACCGTCGCGATAAATTCAGCAGCGAAAAAATTCTGTCTGATCATTTAATGAAAAAAGCCGCCGAAGGTAATGTCAAAATTGAATTCGATTCGGCCTTAGATGAAGTGCTTGGTGATAAAACCGGCGTTACAGGCTTACGCATTAAAAACGTCAAAACCGGCGAAGCAAAACAAATCGACGTCGCCGGTGTATTTATCGCAATC
>DIJW01000035.1 GCA_002421475.1 Thiomicrospira sp. UBA5634
TTGACTATCTGCCCCGCTTTCACCACCGTATGCGGATCGCTGACAAACGTATTGGACAAATGCGAAATATGCACCAAGCCGTCTTGATGCACACCGACATCCACAAACGCGCCAAAATGGGTCACATTCGTGACCACGCCTTCCAGCACCAGGCCTGGTTCTAGGTCGCTTATTTCGGTAATGGCATCATTAAATTGTGCAGTTTGAAAAGTCGGGCGCGGATCACGGCCGGGTTTTTCCAACTCGGCCAAAATATCACGCAAGGTCGGTAAACCAATGCTATCTGTGACAAAATCCTGAATTTTGATCTGCTTAATTAACTCGGTTTGGCCGATTAAATCGCCGACTTTTACTCCCAAACGCTGCGCCATTTGCTCGACAATCGCATAGGATTCAGGATGCACCGCCGATTGATCCAGCGGATGTTCGCCATGACGAATGCGCAAAAATCCGGCGCATTGTTCAAACGCTTTCGGCCCTAAACGCGGCACATCTTTTAGCTGTTTACGGCTTTTAAACACGCCGTTTTGGTCACGCCAATCGACAATATTTTTCGCCAACACCGGCGACAAACCGGACACATAACTCAATAACGCGCTGGATGCGGTATTGAGATCCACCCCGACCGAGTTCACGCAATCCTCCACCGTCGTTTGTAACGACTGCGCTAGCGCGGTTTGATTCACGTCGTGCTGATATTGGCCGACGCCAATCGCTTTCGGGTCGATTTTAACCAGCTCCGCCAACGGGTCTTGCAAACGGCGGCCAATCGAAATCGCACCGCGAATGGTCACGTCCAACTTTGGAAACTCTTGTTGCGCAATATCCGACGCCGAATACACCGACGCACCCGCCTCCGACACCATCACTTTTTGCGTATTGCTGAGTTTAAAATCTTTTAAGGTTTCCGCTACCAACTGCTCGGTTTCGCGCGAGGCGGTGCCATTACCAATACTCACCAACTCGACCTTATAGTCTTTAATCAATTTGGCCAGCACTTGTTTGCTTTGATCCCACTGATTTTGAGGCGCGTGCGGATAAATAACACCTTGATTTAAAAACTTGCCGGTGTGATCGACCACCGCCAGTTTAACCCCGGTGCGATAACCTGGATCAAGCGCCAAGGTGACTTTCGCACCCGCCGGAGCGGCGAGTAACAAGTCTTTTAAATTATGCGCAAATACATCAATCGCCACCTGTTCGGCGCTTTCGCGTAAGCGACTAAACAATTCAGTTTCTAACGACTTGGCCAGCTTTAAGCGCCAGGCCTGGTGGATGATTTGGCTAAAAAAGGTTTGGCTCAGCAAACGCTCAAATTGCAGCTGATGAAACGCCTGAATCCGCGCTAAAAACGGATGCGTCGCCGATGATTCAACATCCGGCAAATCGAGTTTTAAACGCAACACCCCGGCTTGCTCACCGCGAAATAACGCCAAGGCACGGTGCGATGGAATCTTATGAATCGGCTCGACATACTCATAATAATCCTTAAACTTCTCACCTTCATCCACCGCGCCTGACACCAACTGGCTAGTCACCACACCTTGCTTCCACAGGGTTTCGCGCAGTTCCGCCACCAGGCCTGGTGCTTGCGAAAGTTGTTCGACCAAAATATCCTGCGCACCGCTTAACGCCGCTTCGGCGGTTTCGATACCTTTTTCGGCATTGATATACGCTTGCGCCTCAACAAGCGGATCAAGCTTAGGATTCGCCAGTAACGCCTGCGCCAACGGGTCTAAGCCCGCCTCTTTGGCTTTTAACGCCTTTGAGTTGCGCGTGAGTTTATAAGGCCGATAAATATCTTCCAGCTCGGTTTTGCTAAAGGTCGCTTCCACCGCGGCTTGCAACTCCGGGGTGAGTTTTTGTTGTGCTTCCAAGCTTTTGAGAATGGTTTGTTTGCGCTCTTGCAGACTGGTTAAATACGCCAAGCGAATTTCCAACTGGCGCAGTTGATTATCTTCCAAACCCTGCGTCACTTCTTTACGATAACGCGCAATAAACGGCACCGTTGCGCCCTCGTTTAGCAACGCAATCGCCGCCGCCACTTGATTAGGTTTGACGTTTAACTCATCTGCAATAATCTGCGCAAAATTCAAATTGTCCATGTTTCTCTCTTATTATTTATATTCACCACTGAGTCACGAAAACACGAAGATTCTCGTGATATTCCCCCTCCCTTAATGGGAGGGGGTTAGGGGACGGGTGGAGTTTGTTTAATTAACACCAGCTCTCCCTCCCCAACCCCTCCCGCTGGGAGGGGCGCTGAAAAAAATCTTCGTGTCCTTAGAACTTCACTTAATCCAAAACTTTTATCTTTCGATTGGCTAAAAACGCTTTAAATTCGGTTTCGCCGGCCACCGGCAATTCAACTTGTAGCGTGACTTGCTCTGCGTATTCGGTGTTTAACATCGCACCATTCAGCAATTCAAGCTGATGGCGAATGAGTTGTTCATCGGCAAAACCACATTCCAGTTGCAAGGTCACTTTGGCTTCAAAGGTTTTGATCGGCAAGGTTTCCATCACCGCTTGTGCGGCTTGACCATAAGCGCGCGTTAAGCCGCCCGCGCCAAGTTTAATCCCACCGAAATAACGCACCACCACCAGCATCACATCGCCAATACCTTTATGTTGCAGCACGTTCAAAATCGGTTTGCCTGCGGTGCCGGACGGTTCGCCGTCATCACCCATGCCGGCATTCGAAGCGCACAGCGGATCACCGAGCAAATACGCCCAACAATGATGGCGTGCATCAGGATAGGCCGCCTTCAACTCATCCAGCATCGCCATCGCCTGCGCGCGAGTTTCGACAAAGTCGGCATAAGCGATAAAACGGCTTTTTTTAATTTCAATTTCCGCGCGGGTACGCTCGGCAGGAATCGGATAACTCATCAACAACACTCGGCTTTAACAGGCGCATAGCGTAAGCGATTGAGTCGGTGCGGTCAACGCTTAACAGCGCTGTGCAGGTGAGTTAGCTAAGCTTGAACCTTCAAGCTGATGAGGGTAGTTGAGATTGGTAAATTCGACATCGTTGGCAGAAAAGTCAACCTTTTGAAAGGATTGTTGTGCCAGCCAACCCTTAATTGAGCGCTGTCCCCTTTTCAGATAGTCATTCAGGTTAGGCAGTTGATTGGAATCTATGAGCAGCTGAGTATAGTGAAGCTGATCCGCGATCATCGCCACCGCTAACTCCGCCGTAATTTGGGTCATTTTCTGCACGTAGTCGGCTGGAATCTTCGGCACATCTACCGGCCAACTGAGCCAGCGTTTAGCCATACCGCTAGCCAAGGCTTTTTTAATCCCCATAAGTGGGCCGCCATAATTAGACCGATTATGACTTGGCTCATCAGTAAACACCGGCAGGTTAAAGGTTTCATAAGCCTTTAAGTTACGATTAGCACTGATCATAATCGGGCCATTAAATTGTGATTGAAGTTGAGCTACAACTCGTTGAATCAGAGGCTGTCCCTTATACATTAACCAACCTTTATCTAAGCCGTTCATGCGTTGACCTTGGCCACCGGCCAAAATCACGATACCCAATTCAGCTGGTTTTTTGTTAGACATATCGTTACAAACCCAATTGATCAAACACAATAAATTTGACGTAATCACCCGGTTTAACATTTTGTCCTGCGTTGAGTTGCACCCAACCGTCTGCTTCGCTCAAACTTAACAAGTGACTTGAACCTTGTTGATCCTGCAACTGCAAACGAATTTGTCCGGCAACCAAACAACGCGAAACCAATAACCAATGCATTTTGTTATCCGTTTTAAACCAACTAAAGTCCGCCGGGTATTCGCAATAAGGTAATTCAATCGCGGAGTCATCCGCCGCTAATAAGCGATAAATAACCCGACGACCAAATAACAACATTGACACTAATGCCGCAACCGGATTGCCCGGTAAGGCTAACAACCAGGCCTGGTGGATTTTGGCTAAGGATAAAGGTTTAGCCGGCTTCATTTGCACATGCCAATGATATGACTGACCAAGTCGGGGCAAAAGTTGTCGAATATAATCACGCGAGCCAACGGACGACCCGCCGGTGGTTAAAATCAAGTCATACTGTTCAGCATAATCCATTAAGGCTTGTTGGAGCTGCAGCGGATCATCCGCCAAACATTGCGTGTCACAACTCAAACCAAATACCGATTGAATATAAGCCGTTAAACCATAACGATTGGCATTATAGGTTTTGCCTTGGCTATGCGGTTCACCCGGTTCAATCACTTCATTACCGGTGTTTAACAACAGGATTTTTAAATCGGTTTTGACTGAAACTTGATGGATGCCGACTGATGCCAATAACGCCAAATGTCTGGGTTTAAGGCGTTCGCCTGCTTTAATAAGTAACCGGCCTTTTGCCAAATCAGAACCGATTTGTTTAACATGCGCGCCTTGTTGAACACTCGCCGCATGCTTTAACACGCCACGTTCAATCAGCGCATTTTCCTGCGTGATCACGGTATCGGCATTGTGCGGTAACAAAGCGCCGGTACTGATACGACAGGCGCTATTTTGAGGCAAGGTTTGATGTGGCGCGCCTGCCCCGCAAGCACCGTCTAGGATTAAATCGGTTGTAGTTTGCGCTTGTTGCCAATTAAACGCATAACCATCCATTGCGCTAATCGGCGCCGTCGGCCAATCCATCGGTGCATAAACGGCTTGTGCGGTTATTTTATGCAAGGCTTTTTCTAAGCTTAATAAACGCTTGTTTTTATGGGGGGTGATTAAAGAGTCGAGTTGTTTAAGCAATGCCTCATAACCGATTTCAACCGTATTGCTACGCATAGGCTTTAAGGATGTGAATTCAGCTAACCACATGACGATTCTGCCAAAGTTGCTGGGCTTCGTTTAACGCACTCGCATAATCTAGGTTTTTTAGTCCTTGCAAAGCGACACAAGTGGTGGCGATCACCGCCCCCTCACCGTAAATATCTTGGCGTTTACCCTGCCATAACGCCAATAACTCCGCTAAAGTCCACTTGTCAGGACGTTCTTGACGTGGAATCAATCCAACTTGTGTTTGCTCAAAAACTTGCGTGTTACGCAAACTATAAATATAACTCAAGGCATCGGGGCGCATCTCTGCTTCACCTCCCTCGCCTTTAAACACCACATTCGTGGCATAACCTAAGGCTTGCGCGGTTTGCAGATGTAATTGCTCAACTCCTTTGTGAAAAATGCCTTGTACCGCCATCGGCGCATTTAACGGATTCAGCAATTTCACCGCGGTGTTAAACACGGTGCGCACACCGATTTCTTCTTTTAAATGCAAAATATCGCGCAGTTTGGATGCAAAGTTAGTTAAGGGCAAATAAACCAACGTGCCGGGCTCAGCTAACATGGCGCGCGCCTGTGAAATGGAAATCGCCTGCGGAATATCCAATGCAAACAAAAAGTGTTCGGCATACTGTCGATCCGCAAATTGCCCTTGATCACCATGCAATAACACGCCAAATCCGGCTTGTGCCAACAACTTTAAACTCAGCAGATAATAAGGCGGGTAACGCCATTTGCCCGCATAAGCCGCCCAATCCAAATGCAATCCTGTCGGGCAGGCCTGTTTATCTAACCCAAAACGTTGACGTGTTCCTTTAACAAACCCAATCAGTTCGTCGGGTGTTTCGCCATTCGCTCGCATCAGCAGTAAAAATGCACCCAATTGTTTTTCCGTGACCTGACCATCTAAAATCATTGCTAAAGCGGCCTGCGCTTCATCTTGGGTTAAAGCACGGCGCGTTTTTGGCCCCTTACCAAGAATGCGCAAATAAGTCGCAAAGAGATGATCAGCCATAACACACCTCCTTATCAACGCATTGCACAACCTGACCGATCATAATAAGTGCCGGTGCTTGAATTTTGGCTTGCGCAACTTTTTGCGGCGCGTTTTGCAAATCCGACACCAACACCCGTTGATTAACACGAGTGCCGTTTTCAATTACCGCCAAAGGCGTGGCCGGATTCATGCCGTGTTCAATCAGTTGACGACAAATAATCGCGATATTACTTAATCCCATATAAATCACCAGGGTTTGATTCGGGTCAACCAAACAGGTCCAATCCAAATCGACTAAGCCTTCTCGGGTATGGCCGGTTACCAGCTTCACCGATTGCGCATAATCGCGATGCGTTAGCGGAATGCCGGTGGACGCGGCAATACCCGAAGCGGATGAAATGCCCGGCACCACGGTGCAACTGACGTTATTGGCGCGTAATAACGCCTGCTCTTCCGCACCACGACCAAAAATATAGGGATCGCCGCCTTTTAACCGTGCGACTTTTTTACCTTGTTTGGCTAAATCCACCAGTAATTGATTAATTTGTTCCTGCGGTAAAGTGTGATTCGACATGGCTTTACCGACATAAATCCGTTCCGCTTCACGCCGCGCCAAGTTTAAAATATCTTCCGATACGAGACGGTCATACACAATCACATCCGCCGCCTGCAATAAACGCAAGGCTTTCAATGTGAGTAATTCGACATCCCCAGGTCCCGCGCCGATCAAATACACCTCACCTTGCGCATTTGGCAAATCTGCCTGAAATTGGCTAAATGCTTGGGCACAAATTTGACGCGCGACATCCC
>DIJW01000047.1 GCA_002421475.1 Thiomicrospira sp. UBA5634
CATCCATTGAACGCTGCGCTTTAAACTCCTGCATAAAGCTGATGGTGGCGTTAATAAAAATAATCACCGTGATAGCGATCGCATCAACATAATGTGCAATATAAAACGAGAGTAGTGCGCCAAAGCCCAGCACAATCAACAACGGATTTTTCAGCTGTCGCAGATAAAGCCCGACCAGGGAAATATTTTGGGTTTGCGTCAGTTCGTTCGCACCAACTTGTGCCAAACGTTTAGCGGCTTCCTCGGCACTTAAACCAAACTGGTCATCCGTTTGCAGTCGCCGACTAACGTCCGCAATAGAATGGGTAAATGGGATAAAGGGTTCGGTTTTGTTTTGATTTTGTTCGGTATTCATACACGCATCCTAAAAAACGGTTGTTTAGCGGTTACGCGTTTCTAATTTAAACGGTACTTGCAACACCTCGCCATTAGGTTGGTGAATTAGCAAGGTAAACTGCCATTCCATAACATCATTGGTGCAGAAAGCCAGCATGGTTGTCCCATGATAACGGCCCGGTTGTAAGGCATTGGCGGTGAGTGGTACGCGGTTATAACCCATATACATATTGATACCGGAAATATCAAGCTCCACTTTTACCGCATCCAATGCTTGTAATTGCGCTTCGACCTGAATGGGTTTGGCAATTGGAATCGGCTGCGGGTGCAGGGTTAAGGATACGCTTGCCTCAGCTTGCTGAGAAAGGCAGGTTTGTTGGTGTAAATCACAGTTGTCTACTAACGGCCAAATATCACCATCCGTAGCTTGTTGGCAACCGATTAAACTGGCAAAACTCAGCGGCAAGACAATAGACAAAATGCGGGTTTTCATAATTACTCACCTTTAAAATAATGGCTAACAGCATAAGCTTATTTGTGAGCGTACTCAAGTCCAGCCAAGGTTGCTTAATGCCTTGGCTGGCAATGCGGGCAAAAATAACTGGCGCGTTGAAAATGCACTTCACGCTGAATAATAGCGTTGCATTTTTGACAGGTTTTTCCTGCTTGATCATACACATACAGTTGCAACGAAAAATAACCGGTTTGACCGCTGGGGGCGACAAAGTCCTTTAAGGTGGTGCCGCCTTGGGTGATCGCGGCGGCTAAAACTTGGCGGATTGTTTCCACTAATTTTTCACATTGTTTAAACGTTAGTTCAAACGCCGGTTTTAACGGGTGTAAGCCACTTAAAAACAAAGACTCATTCGCATAAATATTGCCAACACCCACCACGTTTTGATTATTCATAATAAACGCTTTTATGGCGGTTTTTCGTCCTCGGCTAATATCAAACAGGTAGTGCGGATTAAACGCATCTGTTAAGGGTTCCGGCCCGAGATTTCGCAACAATGGATGCTGTTCGATCGGCTCGGTTGTCCATAACCAAGCCCCAAAACGTCGAGGGTCGTGATAACGCAAACATTGGCCATTTTCAAATACCAAATCAAGATGGTCATGTTTAGCTACCGCTTGACTAGCGGGTAAAACGCGCAAGTGCCCGGACATGCCCAAATGGATAATTAGATGACCTTCACGCGTTTTAAGCAGTAAATACTTTGCACGCCGACTGACAGATTCGATCACCAGGCCTGGTAAAGTGGTTGCCAGTTCGGTTGCAACCGGCCAACGTAATTGATGTTGGCGAACAATGAACTGTTGAATCGGGATATGGCAAATCAGTTGTTCAATTCCGCGCTTGGTGGTTTCTACTTCAGGTAATTCGGGCATTTAACCATCCACACATCATGAACGTGATTCGTTGATTTTTGACGTCAGTATGTGACTTAGTGCCGATTTTGCATCCGCATAACGGAATTTAAAACCAAACTGTTCTAGGCGCGTTGGTAACACACAACTGCTGTGGGTGAGCACTTGCGCACCTTCGCCAAAGATCAGTTTCAGCAGTTTTTCCGGCATCGGAAACCAAAAGGGGCGATGTAAAACTTTCGCCAACGTTTTACCAAACTCTGCTTGGGTTAAGGGTTGTGGCGCACATACATTAATCGGTCCGCTAACGTCAGGATGTTGCAACGCCCAGCGATAAGCCTCTACCAAATCATCAATATGCACCCAGCTAAAACACTGCTCACCTGTGGCGACCGGGCCACCGAGACCTAAACGAAATGCGGGCAACATTTTACTTAATGCACCGCCATCCTTACCCAGCACCACGCCATAACGCATAATCAGCGGCGACGGATGTAATGTTGCACTGGCTTGTTCCCACGCTTGACCAAGCTGACCTAAAAATCCGTCATCGACTTCAGTGCAATGTTCATCCAGCGGCTCGCCGCAAGGGCGTTGCGGATAAATGCCGATAGCCGAGGTTGCAATCACTTGTTTTGGCGGTGTGCTGAGTTTGTCCAACGCTTGCGCAAGTACTTGAGTGCTATGTAAACGGCTATGATAAAGTTCAGTTTTATAACGATCATTCCAACGTTGACCAATATTCGCGCCGGCCATTTGGATGACGACATCCTGTGGTTTAAGCAACTCCACCAAATTGTCTAGCGAGTTATAAGCACTGCGCCCCATTTGGATCACTTTGTGCCCATCGCGACGCAGTCCTGCTGCAAGATGGCGGCCAACAAAACCTGTGCCACCAAGGATAATGATATTCATCCGAGCTCCTAAACGATCCGCCTTTTTTGAGCAGACTGGGTAAAATTTTGTATACTTTGACCTAAACGCTAAAAAGGTATCTTATGACACACAAAAATGCAATCCTGATTACTGGGGCGGGGCAACGTATCGGCCACTATTTAGCCAAACAGTTTTTGTTGCACACCGATTACACGGTATTTTTTACCTATCGCACAGCAAAAGCCGGCGTGGATGAGTTGATTGCATTGGGCGCCATTGGCATTCAGGCGGATTTTACGCTTGTCGCAGATGTTGATCGAGTGATAAATACGTTAAAACAGCAGGCATCTAGTATTCGCGTGCTGATTCATAACGCTTCTTTGTGGTTGGATGATGAGATTGACGGTAGTTTTGAAGCGCAGTGGCAAGTGCATGTGCAGGCGCCGTTCCGGCTAAATGAGGCGCTTCATTCACTGCTCGCGGCTACCGACGAGAGCGATATAATTGCGCTAACCGATGCCAGCCTAACGCACGGACATAAAAATAAAGTTGGATATTACGCTTCAAAA
>DIJW01000087.1 GCA_002421475.1 Thiomicrospira sp. UBA5634
TGGATCGGGGTGGGGGTGGTGTAGCCTTCATCAGTAACAGCTTTCACCAAGGCGTCAGCTAAACCTAGTTCAGTAAATTTCATGTTCAAGTCTCATAAGTTAAATGCGACCTGAATCTGAAGTTTAACCAAACCAAATCGCGTATATAAAAGGAGCGCAAAGCTTACAGGAGTTTAGGGATAAAAGCGAGTAATGTCTTTAATACTCAAGCAATTAACGAGTAGAATTATTTGTTATCTGTCAGGCGGCAGATAACAAAAACAATCTCTGGAGGAGTCAATATGAAATATCAAACACGTAGTTTAGTGGCGGCGTTAGCGCTGACGTTAAGTATTCCGGCGCAAGCGTTGGTAGCTGAATTAGCCGATCCGGTTTGGAATGGTGAAGTTGTACCTAAAGGCATGCAGTGTCAAAAGTTTGGTGGTGATGCGCCGCGAACACCAGGCCTGGTGGTGAGTCAGATTCCGGAAGGTACCAATGTGTTAATTTTTGAATACAGCGATCGCAGCCATAAACCGATGGATAACGGCGGTCACGGTAAGTTTGGTTTTGCGTTAAATCAGCAAACCGGTACAGCGTGGATTCCACAAGTATCCGGTCATAGTTTTGATTTGCCGACCGGGTTTTTCTTGATCGAAGCGCACCGTAATCCGAAATGGGATAAAGCGGGGGCGTATATGCCGCCTTGTTCCGGTGGAAAAAGTAACAGTTATTATGTAACAGTGAAAGCGGCGCAAGTAAAAGATAATGCGATGGAAATTAAAGCACAGACGGTATTGGAGTTAGGAAAATACTAAGTGCGATCTGAGAAAAACCCACCACCAGGCCTGGTGGTGGGTTAATGCAATAAATTCAGTCTTATTGGCTTGTACGATAACGGAGAATGTCTTTATCATCGGCAATTAAAATCAGCTCTAATCCCTTATCAAGATAAAACCAACTGGCAATGCCTTCTTCACTGCTACGAATGTGATCAGGTTGACCAAAACGTTTTTCTATCGCAATTTCAGATAAATTACGTCGCGGTACAATTGTTACTTCATAGATTGGATAATTAAACAACGCCAGCGTGTCTTCACTGTTTAACTGAACTTCGCGCGCACCTTGTTGAGAAACGGTGATTCGTGCACCACGCGAAAAATAGCCATCCAATTCTTCAGCATCAATCTTTAATTTCAATACCATTGAAGCATGAATGGAGCCGATATACATCGAACCCAGATATCCTTCCGCACTTTTTTGTCCATCCGGCATTTCGAATAGTTTAACTTCAATATCACGGCCATACAGATCCATCACGTCTTTCATGGTTGATTTATTTAGCACTAAACCTAACGCGTGTAATTCACCATTTTGCTGATAGGCGGCATTCCACGGTAAATGGCTTTCATTGACCTCGACATGATTAGGAGATAACGACATTAGCAATACAAACAAGCCGACGCTGGCGGCGAGTACCCAGTAAATTGGTCTATTTTTCATGCTTTTGACTCATCCGTTGGCGCGGCTTTCGCGCGGTCATCAAACTCACCCAATTCGATATTGGCGTTTGCATCGCGCGGTAATGCCTTCGCAATTTTTTTGTCTATTATGCCTTTACCGGCGTCATAGACGGAAATACCGGTTTGTAAGAAAGTATACAACACGGCAAAAAAGATGATGGCTGCGCCAAAAAACATCGTAATCACTTGGAAAATCGGAGTGGAGTCACCGGCATCGGAGAAATTATTCATCGACAAACCGCCCGGCATCATCCACTGAATCAGGTTGTAAATCATCACTAGGGCGAATGCCACAATATAACTGATAATCAAAATGCGACCACGTTGCCAAGCTAATGTCCAATGGGCGGCGACAAACCAGCTGTCGGTTTGGCGTTTTTTCTGGCCATGTAAATAGATATAACCCAATACACTTAAAGAAATCAGCGGAATCAATGCAAACATTAACGGTTCGCCGCTGGTTTTAAGAATAGATAACGACAGAAATAGGTGAGTGAGCAAAATATTGAGGTTAAAAATATGATGCGGATTTTTGGCGCGTTGGGCTTCTTGTTCGGTGACTTGGTATTGCATGCTAAGACCTCGGGATTAAAATTCGGCAATGTAGTTTTGTAGTACTTGAGCTAACTGGGCGTATGCAAGTTCAATTTCGGCAAACACCTCACCGGCGTTTTCAAGTTGGTTGTGACGTCCCATATCTTCCAGTTGCAAACTCAGCGGCGGTATTTGGGTTGCCCCAAGATTAGCCGAGCTCCCTTTAAGGGTGTGGGCGTGTATTTTTAAATTCGGTGCATCCTGTTGTGCAATATCTTGGCGAATTTGCTCAATCAATTTGGGCGTTAATTCAAGGTAGCTATTTAAGATGGGTTTGAGCTCATCACCAATCACGCTTTTCAGCATATTGAGATTGTCAAAGTCGATCGGCTGCGTCATGGCGTATCCTTAGCAAACTTGGATTGCGTTAAATAGTCGATAAACTGTTGCGCACGCATCGGTTTACCAAATTTGAAGCCTTGGAGTATATCGCAATTTTTTTCTTGAAGGAATGCAATCTGGCTCTCATCTTCAACGCCCTCTGCGACCACCTCAAGGCTTAAACCATCTGCCATGGCAATAATGGTACGAGCAATCGCCTGACCTTCTTTCGTCTGTAGATTGGCGATAAATGAGCGATCAATTTTAATCGTGTCTATCGGAAAACTATGCAAATACGCTAGTGATGAATAGCCGGTACCAAAATCGTCGATTGAAATCGACACACCCATCGCCTTGAGACTTTTGAGAATATTAATATTCTGTTCCGCATTACTCATAGCGAAGCTTTCGGTAATTTCTAAATCAAGATAACGTGCCGGAATTTTTGTTTGGGTTAATACCTCTTGCACATCCGCAATCAAATTGGATTGGGTGAATTGGCGAGCCGACAAGTTTACGCCTACTCGCAGGGTGTTGAATTCCATACTATGCCAAATTTCGAGTTGTTTGATCGCCTGCATTAAAACAAATCGACCGATGTCAACGATCAGCCCGGTGCTTTCAGCGAGTGGCACAAAAACCACTGGCGATACGATGCCCATTTTAGGGTGATTCCAGCGCACTAACGCTTCCGCGCCAACCGGTTGCAGGGTATGGCCGTCAACTTGGGGCTGGTAATAAACTTCTATTTCACCATTTTCCAACGCCCGCCGCAGATCATTCTCCAACATCAATTGATGTTTGGCTTCGGCATTCATTTCTGCTCGGTAAAACAAAAATTGATTACCGCCGTGTTGTTTTGCCTGGCCGCGAGCAATATTGGCATCACGCAATAACTGTTCAGCCGTTGTGCCATCTTCAGGATAGCTGGCGATGCCCATGCTATATGTAATAAACAGCTCTTGCTCATGAATAATAAACGGTTTTTTTAGATCTTGAATAAACCTGCTAATGAGTAGATTGAGTTCCTTGGAATCCTGAAATTGTCGCACAATCACCGCAAACTCATCACTGCCTAAACGAGCAATAAAATCACCTTCGCGGGTGATGCGTTTTAAACGCTGGGCAAGTGATACCAGCAAGCTGTCACCGTCTTGTTGACCCAGGTTGTCGTTAATGGCTTTAAACCGATCAACGTCAAAAATAATTACCGCACTCTGTTGACTGGGTTTTAGGTTGATACAGTGTTGGCTTAACTCTTCGGTAAAAAAAGATCGGTTTGCAATGTCTGTCAAATTATCATGATTAGCTTGGTAATCAATCATGCTTTCGGCCTTATGCAAACGACTGATGTCCTGCACCGAACCGATAATATGTGTCATTTGGCCGTTTTCGTCATACTGAACTTCACCGATACATTCAATATGGCTTAAACCGCGCTGCGGATTTTGTACCCGAAAACTCACTCCAATATGTGATTGACCACGTGAAGCTTCAGCAATGGTTTGCTGAATTATCGCTAAATCTTGCGGCAAAACATTGGCAATAAAATTGTCTAGGTTAATACCGTCTTGTTTGGGGATGTTAAATAAGCGAAAGGCAGAATCCGAACCGCTAACCTGATCATGAATGGCATCCCATTCCCAATAACCGAGTTTGGCCAGTTTTTGCGCATAATTGAGTTGAGCCTGACTGCGGCGTAAGTCATCTTCAATTTGACTAGAACGAATCGCATAACGTACGCGCTGGCTGAGTAAACTCCAATTAATTGGTTTGGTTACAAAGTCGGTTGCACCAACTTCAAACGCCCGATCAATCGAAGACAAGTCCTCCAGTGCGGTTAACATCAAAATCGGTACTGCGCGTTCACGTTCATAATGCCGAATGGCGGTAATGGTTTCATAACCGTCCATTTCCGGCATCATCGCATCCATCAGTACCAACAGAGGTTGATGTTTAATAAATTGATTTAATCCATCACGGCCATTCACGGCTTCAATGACATTAAAGCCGGACTTTTGTAATACCTTAGCCAGCGTGGTTCGCGTAGTAACGTCATCTTCAATGATCAGAATTAAGGCGCGCGATTTGGTCATGATGAAACTTTAAGATTAATTGTTCGTTTTGTAGTGTAGTCTTAATACGATTAAATTTAAATAATCTAATTAAATACCACCAGGCCTGGTGGTTAAATTGTCATAAAACGACGAGTAGTGGCCACTAACGCCTGAGATATTTCAGTTTCAAATGCAGAATGTCCGGCTTGTTCGCAAATAATAAAGTCTGCATTGGGTAATGTGGCTTTTAATGCAAAGGCTTGGTTAATTGGACAAACCATATCATAACGCCCATGAACGATGGTGGTCGGGATATGGGAAATGATATGGGTTTGCTGCAAGATTTGATTTGGACGAATAAACGCCTTGTGGATAAAGTAGTGACATTCGATTCGTGCCATTGCCAGCGCATGATGCGGATCAGCAAAATGATTCACTAAATCGTTATCGGTTTTTAGGGTTGAAGTACGACCTTCCCAGACTGACCAAGCCTCGGCGGCACGCATTCTGGCCACTTCATCTTCACCTGTTAATAGCTTGTAATAGGCTTGTACAAGGGTTTTGCGGTCGATTTGTGCGATTGGCGCAATGAAATCTTGCCAATAATCCGCATAAAATTCACTGGCACCTTTTTGGTAAAACCAATCAATATCTTCGTCTCGACATAAAAAGATACCGCGTAAAATCAGGCCTTTGACAACTTGTGGATAACTTTGTGCGTAAAGTAAAGCCAAAGTTGAACCCCAGGAACCGCCAAAAAGAATCCATTGTTCAATTGCCAAATGTCGGCGTAATACTTCCAGATCTGCAATTAAGTGAGAGGTTGTGTTATTGGCTAAACTGGCATGGGGAGTCGAACGACCTGAGCCGCGTTGATCAAGCAGAATAATACGATAATGATGGGGGTCAAAGAATTGACGGTGACGCGGTGAACAACCACCGCCCGGGCCACCGTGAATAAACACGATAGGCTGACCAAGCGGATTGCCGGATTGTTCGTAATACAAACTATGACCATCTCCTACCTCGAGAAAGTCCTGTTGAAAAGGCTCAATCGGTGGGTAGAGAGGGTTAGTCATGGTTGTTACCCTTTATTGGTACGACTGAAACGTTTACGATCGTTTTCAGTGAGGTATTTTTTACGAATACGTACACTTAATGGCGTTACTTCAACCAACTCGTCGTCGTCAATGAACTCTAACGCTTGCTCTAGGGTAAAACGAATTGGCGGTGTTAATACAATCGCCTCATCCGTACCTGAAGCACGCATGTTGGTTAATTGCTTACCTTTTAACGGGTTAACGGTTAAGTCGTTTTCACGGCTGTGTAGACCGATAATTTGGCCTTCATACACTTCATCGCCGTGACCGATAAATAAACGACCACGTTCTTGTAAGCTGAACAAG
>DIJW01000023.1 GCA_002421475.1 Thiomicrospira sp. UBA5634
CTCCATCAGCTTGTTGTCACTGAGGGGTTTTTTAGGGTCTTCAGCCGCCACAAGCTCCTTAATGTGAGCTTTGATCGCAATTGCTGATTGATCTTCACTGCCATATTGGCTCACACCGGTTGAGAAGAAGTATTTCAACTCAAACGTTCCGCGTGGTGTTTGAATGTACTTTTGATTAGTAGCGCGTGAAATCGTTGACTCATGTAGTTCAAGCACATCGGCAACTTCTCGTAAAACAAGCGGCTGCATGGCTTGTTCGCCTTCTTCAAAAAAACGATGCTGTTTTTCAACAATATAACGGCCTACTCGTAATAAGGTTTCGCCACGACTTTGCACGCTTTTTATTAATCCGCGTGCTTCGATCAGTTTTTCTTTAATCTGTTTGGCCTGTTCGTTATCGCCTAATCCATTCGCTAAATTAACATACAAACTGTTAATCGTTAAACGCGGAAACGCATCTGCATTTACTTCAACAACCCATCCTTGCCGACTGCGAGTTAGTCGTAACGCCGGAATCACAATATCCGGTTGTGTCACCGAATACTCACGGCCGGGGCGCGGATTTAACGATTGAATCGTGCGTAATAGTTGATTAAGTTGGTCATCATCTAATCCATAGACTTTTTTAATGCGTTTATGGTCATGATAAGTCAGCCAATCAAAATGCGATTCAATTAGCTGCATGGCTGTTAAGTGGTAGGGCGTTTTAGGTAAGTTTTTAAGTTGCAGTAATAAACATTCTTGCACCGAACGAGCGCCGACACCTGAAGGTTCAAATTGCTGAACCTTCGCTAAAACGCGTTCAATGTCAGCAACAGTCGGCTTAAGTTGGGGTTCATTTTCTGCGATAGATTGCAGTAAATCTTCGAGCGTAATGTGCAAATAACCCTCATCATTGATTTCGTCAATAATATAGGATGCGATCACTTGGTCAATTTCGTTTTGCCAAGGAAAAATGTCTGCTTGCCAATTTAAATGATCATGTAAACTGCGTTGTTCGGCTGTGTAGTTTTCCGGTGCGGTATAGTCATCAGAATCATTATTTGTTGCGCCGGTTGCACTTTGACTGGTTTGCCGGTCACTATATAAATCATCCCAAGAATAATCAGCGCTGTATGCCTCGTCAGCATGATTAATATCATCGTTGATATCAAGTGCTTTGAGATCGCCATTAGAGTCAAACTGACCGATTTCTGATGCTGATGGTGTTTCGGCTTCGTCATCAAAGTCGCTATCGCTGTTCAGTTCAACTTCATCGAGTAACTCATCCTCAACTTCCAGCATAAAATTTGTTTCCAGCGTCGTCGCAATGGTTTGCTGAACTTCAAGTGCTGAATATTGCAAAATCTTAATGGATTGCTGAAGCTGTGGGGTCAGTTTGAGTTGCTGGCCAATATTGATTTGTAAGCCTGGCATCATCGCCATCTACAAAAACTCCTTTAATGATCTATCAATGGATGATCTGCATCAAACTAGCGCTAGAATAGGGCGCACTAGGCTGGAATTTCATTCCTAAATAGTACGGTTGCCGATATAATAATCGAAAACTAATAAAAACGTAACGACAACGTCAAAAAGACTTCAAAGGAGCGCTACTTATGTCAGTAAAGACCGAAACACAACAGATTTTAGATACTTTAGCCGATGACGCCGGTTGGGATGATTTGGTGCGCGAATTAATTCGTCAGCGCAAAATTACATTGGGTATGCGTGAAGACGAAATTCAACAAGCTGAACTGAGTAACTCTGATATCAATGCGATTATTGCACGTTTATCATCCAGCCATTCTTTACCGGACGATATGCGAAATACCAATAACTATAAACCGGGTAATGCAACAACGCTCGGTATGGTTGCAGGAATTATGGCCATACTGTTTGCATTTGTTTTCCCACCGATTGCATGGTTGGGTGCTTCGGCGGCGGTAATTGCCGGCGGTTTTGGCTTGTCACGTCGTGAAGAAAAAGCATGGATTCCGATCTTATTGGCAATGGTTTCATTGGTGCCGTATTTGTTTATCTTTGCATAAGTACTGTATTACTTTGTGTGAGTTAACTTCGTTAGTTTACTCACACACAAACTTTCTCAAATCCACAAAAATATTTAATACGTTGTTTATCAAGGTGTTTTTATAAGCTGGGTATCAAACCTTTTTTAAAATTTTATACAATGTTTCGCATAATGTATATTATGTTAAATTGATTATTTGAATAAAAACTGCTCTCTTCACGACTGATCGCCAACTTCAAATCTTTAGCAATAATTATTGATTTAAATCTGTCAGCAGACTTTCAATTAATTCCACCGGACGAGCTATCACACCGCGGTTGTCGATAATCACAATTGGGCGTTGAATGAGTTTGGGATGTTTATGCAAAACCTCCAACCAGGCCTGGTGGTCACGATCATCAGTTAAACTTAGTCCCATTGCTTGAAACAAAACTTCTTCGTGCCGAATAATATCTGTGGCGTGGCAATTCAAGATTTGACAAATTTGTACTAGGTCTTCGACTGATGGCGGTGTTTCTAAATAACGAATTTCTTCGTACTCGATACCATGCTTGCACAAACTGGCAACAGCAGCTCGGCTTTTGGAACACATCGGATTATGATACAGACGGGCTTTGATGGACATAACGCCTCCTTCTCGCGACTCTAACTCTAGTATTTATTAATTTTGACTGCGGTTTTATTCTGCATCTTCTTTATCAAGCCGTTTACTGAGTGCCGTTTCGACTGCATCAAGACGTGATTT
>DIJW01000098.1 GCA_002421475.1 Thiomicrospira sp. UBA5634
AAGCAGCCGACCGAGGCGTAAGGGTGCGTTTATTGTTGGATGACAATGGCACCCGAAAGTTAGATGCCGAACTAAGCGCTTTAGCCGGTCATCCGAATATCGAAGTCCGTTTATTTAATCCTTTTGTGCAACGCCATGCTAAATGGTTAGGTTTTATCACCGATTTTTCGCGCGCCAACCGCCGTATGCATAACAAAGCATTTATTGCAGATAATCAAGTCGCTATTGTCGGTGGTCGTAATATCGGTGACGAATACTTCGGGGCGACGGAAAGTTTGTTATTTGCGGATCTGGATGTGGTTGCCATTGGCCAAATCGTGCCACAGGTCTCCGCCGACTTTGATTTTTATTGGTCAAGCCCCGCAGTTTATCCGATTGAAACAATGGTTAGTCCGCAACAAGAAAACCTAACAAATCTATCCATAAAAGCATCGGCCATTGAACAAAGTCCGGCTGCACGCAACTATATTCAAGCGATCAGCGAATCTGATTTAATCCGCAATTTAATCAACCGTGAACTGACGTTTGATTGGAGTCCGGCAACCATGTTAAGTGATGACCCGGCTAAAGGGTTAGGGCAAGCCAAACCAGAGAGTTTGATCGGTTTTCAACTGCAACAAATCATCGGTCAGCCGCAGCGCCAACTCTCATTAATTTCACCCTACTTCGTACCCACTAAAGCGATTAGCCAGGCTTTTATTGAACTGGTCAAACAAGGGATTAAAGTACGGATTCTAACCAACTCACTGGATGCCACGGATGTTGTTGCCGTGCATGCAGGTTATGCCAAATATCGGCATGAACTCGTTGCCGGCGGAGTCGAATTATTTGAAATGCGTCGCCTGCATAACGTCCGAAACAAACCGCACAAGGTTGGCGTTTTAGGCAGTTCCGCAACCAGTTTACATGCCAAAACTTTCGCCCTCGACAGTTCGCGTGTATTTGTCGGTTCGTTTAACTTTGATCCACGCTCAACCCACTTAAATACGGAACTAGGCTTTGTGATTGACAGTTCACACCTCGCCAAAACAATTGAACAAAGTTTTGAGCACGACATTCCACTCAGTGCGTATGAAGTCAAACTGGATTCACAAGGCTCGTTGGTTTGGATTGAACGACATGAAGAAAATCAAGTGATTATCCATCCGCATGAACCGGCAGCAGGTTTGTGGCGACGAAGCCAATCTTGGTTGTTATCCATTTTGCCGATTGACTGGTTGCTTTAACTTTTTACAGAATGAGTTTTAGGTGTTATCGCCAACATTCTGTATAAATAACGGACTGATTCCGTTGCCATTAAGTTTTAGGTGCTAAAATTTATTTTTCGACTCATACGGAGCCACAAAAAATGTCTGACGATCAAGTTAGCTTGGAGAAAGCGCGTAAAATTTTCGATCGCATTAGTCAGGTATTTAATGAACAACATATTACGCCTAACCCACTGAACTACCAGGTTTGGTATGAGTATTTCAAAGGCGACAAACCTAAGTTTCGTCAAGAAATGGATACGATCCTCAATCATCCTAATGGTTATAACGATCGTATCGGACGCCGTTTATTTAATGAATATTTAAAAGATGAGCCGGCCAACGGCGAATTGGATCGGGTATTTAAACGTCTATTGGATGCCATGATCAAACGGCTTACTTCTTGGACGGAAAAACTGGAAAACCAAACCCAACAACTTGATCAATATGCCAATAGTTTGGCGCAACCTGATCTTGATCCGGAAAAACTGAAACAAATCACCGATTCGATTCTTAACACGACTAATAGCCTGCGGGATCATAATCGCGGCTTTCAACGCGAACTTATCAACGCCAATGAAGAAGTGCAAAGTTTGCGCCAACAACTTATCGCCGCTCGTGCTGAAAGCATGAAAGATGAATTAACAGAATTAGGTAATCGACGCGCTTTTAATTTGGCTTTAGCTGAATTGAGCGAACAGTTTGTAACCAACCCGCAAAAACTGCATCTTATTTTGACCGACATTGACCATTTTAAAAGTTTTAATGATCGATTCGGCCATCTAGTCGGCGACAGCGTGTTGCGTTATTTTGCCAATTTAATGCGTAAACAGCAAAAGTCTAATCAAACCTTATGTCGTTATGGTGGTGAAGAATTTGCGATTATTTTGCCGAATTCAACTTTACAGCAAGCCCAGGAAATGGCGGAATCAATTCGCTCACAAATAGAAAAAGCCCATTTAAAACGTAAAGATACTGATGAAGCGCTGCCACCAATTACCGCCTCATTTGGCATTGCGCAGTACCGTGCAGATGAAATGATCGAGTTATTTGTGAAACGCGCCGATGACATGCTGTATCAGGCCAAACGTAAAGGACGAAATTGCATTATGTCGGAGTTTGATGTTCCGTCTGCTTGAGTTTTAAAGGCTAAATTAGTTTGCAGGCGTTTGCGGTTCGGTTTTAATCCGTACGACTCGGGTGTCAGCACCCAAACGCCGTAAACTGTTACGCACCTGATTCATAATCAAGCGATCGGTATAGGGTCCCGACATAATACGGTAATAGCGACCATCTACAGTATCAATCGGTGACACCACCACCTCATGTCCACCACGCAATAAACGTGCTTGCTCACGCGCAGCTTGCTCCGGCTCGCTAAAAGAACCGGCTTGAATCCACATGGGTTCAGGTAACTCAATCGGCAAGGGTTCTGCATCAACTACCACTTCGGTTAAAGCCAGATCATGATAAAAACTAAACCGACTGGTTAAACTTTCCTCAACCTCTGCGACAGGCGTTTCGGACTGTTCGGCCTTGGGTGCCTCAACCACCAGGCCTGGTGGTACGGCTTGTTCAGTCGGTGTTGCTTCTAACTGATAAATTTCATTATTGCGTGTTTCAGAAGCTTTAACACCTTGTGAAGCAAAGTGTTTAATCACAAAAAATGCCGCAACCAATAACACAGTTATCGCAACACCCCCAAGCCACAACATTTGGCCAGAGCTTAGGTTTACGCCGCTTTCTTGAGCGCTGCCGTCTTGTTGCGACTTGCGCTGAAAACCGGCGCGACGAGCATGACCATGTCGATAATCACGCGCCATAATTACATTTTCTCAGGCGCGGATACACCAATAATCGCTAAGCCATTTTGCAGCACTTGTTGTACCGCCATAATCAATGCCATACGTGCATTACGTAAACCATCGTCTTCCACAATAAACTGTTGTGAGTTGTAATAGCTGTGTAAACCGTGCGCCAAATCTTTCAGATAATAGGCAATTTGATGCGGCTCGTTGGCACTAGCGGCGCGGCCGATTAAGTCCGGGAACTGCGCTAAACGGGTGGCTAAATCAATTTCATATTCGGTATTTAGTTGTTCAAGATTCGCTAAACCTTGCGCCACATCCAGTGTATAACCCTTGTCGGCCAACTGACCTAACACACTGCAAATACGCGCATGGGCATATTGAATGTAATACACCGGGTTTTCATTGGATTTTGATTTTGCCAAATCCAAGTCAAAATCCATATGTTGTTCCGATTTGCGCTGAACATAAAAAAAACGCGCGGCATCTGTGCCGACTTCGTCACGCAGTTCACGCAAGGTTACAAACTGGCCGCTACGCGTAGACATTTGCGCGCGTTCGCCGCCACGATACAGAATCGCAAACTGCACCAATAACACTTGAAGTGCATCCGGGTTAGTGCCCATCGCTTGCATCGCTGCTTTTACCCGCGGCACGTAACCGTGGTGATCTGAACCCCAGATATCAATCAGGATGTCAAAACCGCGTTCGAGTTTATTAAAGTGATAAGCAATATCGGATGCAAAATAGGTTTTAAGGCCGTTATCACGCACCACTACACGGTCTTTTTCATCGCCATAATCGGTCGAGCGGAACCACAACGCGCCATTTTGTTCATACACCTTGCCGGATTTTTGCAGTTTCTCCAACGCGGCATCCACCACGCCGCTGTTCATTAATGAACGCTCGGAGAACCAGTTATCGAAATCAACACCAAACTCACCCAGGTCTTGTTCTATGTCGGTCAAAATGTCTTTTAACACTAATTGAAACACGACTTCATAATCCGTCGCGCCCAATAAGGCTTTAGTGCGTAAAATCACATCATCAATGTGCTGTTCTTTATCGCCACCCTCTTGTGTTTCGTCAGGAAACACGCCGGCAAATACTTCAAACACCGGCTTGCGCAAAGTATCGCCACGCATGTCATGTAATTGACGCGCAATCGCGTAAATGTAATCACCTTTGTAACCGTTACTTGGAAACGTAAAGGTTTCGCCGCATAATTCTAAATAACGTAACCATAATGAAGTCGCCAAAATATCCATTTGACGACCGGCATCATTGACATAATATTCGCGGGTGACATTAAAACCGGCAAAACTCAGCAGGTTAGCTAAACTTGCACCATAGGCCGCGCCACGACCATGACCGACATGCAAAGGGCCAGTTGGGTTGGCGGAAACATATTCCAATAAAACCGAGCGACCAACGCCGACATCCACCTTACCGAACTCAGCTTTTTGCTGCAGAATGTTTGCAACCACCGCAAATTTCGCCTGATCATCGACAAAAAAGTTAATAAAACCCGGCCCGGCCATTTCGACTTTTTGAATAATCGAATCCTGCGGCAACAAGGCGATAATTTTAGCTGCTAAATCGCGCGGCGCCAGGCCTGCCGGTTTTGCTAACAACATCGCCAAATTGGTTGCAAAATCACCATGCGCTTTGTCTTTGGTTGGATCAACTTGCACACGTACTTGTTGGTCTGCTGCCAACACGCCTTGTTGTTTTAGTTGTTCCACTACGTTAATCAAAATTTGGCTTAATTTTGTTTTCATCGCACTCTCGTTTGCATAAATTGAATGGCGCGTATTTTATCCGATAACCACCAGGCCTGGTGAATTTCAACCAAGCCTAATGTGGCTTTAACACGACTTATTCAGCGCTAGGTTTTTTTGCGGTTGTTTTTTTGGTTGCCGGTTTTTTAGCCGTCGATTTTTTAGCTGTCGGCTTTTTGGTTTCAGGGCCGGCAGTCGTTTTAGCGGCGGCTTTTTTCGCCGGTGCTTTTTTCACCGCGCCGGCGCGACCACGTTTTTTCGGCGGCGGCGCGTCGGCCAACCGAGCTAAACATTCTTCTAAGGTCAAAGCCATCGGGTCTTCAGTTTTGGCAATTTTGGCATTCACCTTAGTGGTGACATCCGTAATATACGGCCCCCAACGACCATTTAGAATTTTGACATCCGTACTGGAAAAACTGCGCACAATTTTATCGGCATCCGCCTGAATTTTAGCTTCAATTAATAGCACCGCCTCGTCCAGCGAAATACTCAACGGGTCGTAACCTTTGATCGGTGCAAACTGTTTATCGCCATATTCCAAATAAGGCCCAAATGGCCCTTGTTTGGCAATGATGAGTTGTCCGGCTTCGACACCAAATTCTGTACCGTCTGCGGCCTTGGCATAATAAGACTCCGGCATTACACCAAGTTCACGCGGTAACTTAAACAACTCTAACGCTTCGTCTAATTTAAGCGTATCCATTTTTTGCCCCGGGCGTAGGCTGGCAAAAGTCGGTTTTTCATCATCTTCGACTTCACCGAGCTGCACATATGGTCCAAATCGACCAATCTTGACCAATACCGGTTTGCCGGTTTTAGGATCAAGACCTAACTGGCGCGCTTGCCCGGCTTCTTCACGTGATAAACCTTCGGCACCCTCAACTTTAGGGTGAAACTTAACATAAAACTCTTCCAGCATCGCTTGCCAGGCCTGGTGGCCTTCGGCGATTTGGTCAAACTGCTGCTCCACTTTGGCAGTAAATTGGAAATCCAACACTTCACCAAAATTTTTCACCAAAAAGTCATTCACAATACCGGCAATGTCGGTTGGGAACAGTTTGTTTTTTTCCGCCCCCGCCATTTCTGACAGGTCTTCAATTTGAATCTCAGTTTTACGCAAGGTTAATTGACGCACCGGACGCGGCGTGCCCTCGCGATCTTCTTTGACCACATAACCGCGCTGTTGAATGGTATCAATCGTCGGTGCGTAGGTTGATGGCCGCCCGATGCCCATTTCTTCCAAGGTGCGTACCAAACTGGCTTCGTTGTAACGCGCCGGCGGGCGACTGTAACTTTGACGTGCGCTTAACTCATCCAGCGCCAACTTTTGACCGACTTGCATTGCGGGTAACAACACGTCGTCATCTTTTTCGCCATCGAGGTTATAAACTTTTAAAAAGCCGTCAAAGGTAACAACCTCGCCTTTGGCTTGCAGTTTTTCGTTGTTTAATTCACTGATCGCAATATCAACCGTGGTGCGCAGCAATTGCGCTTCAGCCATTTGCGATGCCATGGTGCGACGCCAAATAAGTTGATATAAACGTTGTTCATTGCGTTCACCGCTCACTTCATACACTGAAAAGTCGGTCGGACGAATCGCTTCGTGCGCCTCTTGTGCATCTGCTTGTTTAGTTTTGTAACGACGAGGTTCGCTGTATTTGACGCCAAAATCGTTGCTGATGACTTGCTTGGCTTGTTCAATCGCGGTTTCCGACAAATTAACCGAGTCGGTACGCATATAGGTTATTTTGCCTGACTCGTATAACCGCTGCGCCAGCACCATGGTTTGCTTCACCGAAAAACCAAGTTTTTGTGCCGCTTCTTGCTGCAAGGTTGAGGTGGTAAACGGTGCTTTTGGCGCACGTTTTGCCGGTTTTTGCTCCAGCTCTGCAACGGTTAAAGTGGACTTGGCAACCTGCTGCAAATAGGCCAGCGCTTCGGCTTCACTATCAAACGCTTGGGCACGTTTTACGTTAAATAATTCGCCCAATTTACCTTGCGCATCAACCGGCTGTAATTGACCTTGTACTTTATAACTGGCGGTTGCATTAAACGCATCAATTTCACGCTCGCGCTCAACAATTAAACGCACCGCAACCGATTGCACACGCCCGGCAGACAAGCCGGTGCGAATTTTTTTCCACAATATCGGTGATAACTCAAACCCTACAATACGGTCTAAAATACGCCGAGCTTGTTGCGCTTCGACCAAATTCATATCTACCGTGCGCGGTTGTGCAACCGCCGCAGTGATCGCGGCTTTGGTAATTTCGTGAAAGACGATACGTTTGGTATTTTTTACATCCAGATTCAACGCTTCCGCCAGATGCCAAGCAATGGCCTCTCCTTCGCGGTCCTCGTCCGTTGCCAACCAAACCGCATCGGCCTCCTTGGCGAGTTTACGTAACTCGGTGACGGTTTTCTTTTTATCTAACGACACTTCATAACTGGGTTCGAAGCGGTTGGTTAAATCAATGCCCATGCCTTTTTTCGGCAGGTCGCGAATATGTCCGTAACTCGAGCGCACGGTAAAATCCTTGCCTAAATATTGCTCGATGGTCTTGGCTTTGGCCGGCGACTCTACTATTACCAAATTCTTCATTGATTAACCTTAAAAGTGTTGTTTGCTTGTTTTGCTCTTATTTAAAGAGTGCAAAATTTTTACACATAATGCAAATTTATGCGAAATTTGTCAAAAACTTAGCGAGTAAAGGGCACCTCGAATAACCCCTGATAATTTTTGGCAACGCCAAGTTTGTCAGATCAAGGCGTGAACGTGAAGGAATGTCCAGACCTTGCAAACGTTCACAACGCAGAGTTGGCGAACTTAGCTAAGCCCCTTCGGACGGAGCTTAAAGGCCACTTCTTCGTTGTTGCGACTCTTGGCCATAGAATAACTAAGACCGGCGAGCCGCGCCTAGAATAAGTGGCCTTTAAGTCCCGCAAAAATTTATCGAGGGTTATTCGAGGTGCCCAGATAATAAAAAACCCCGTTAGTGAGTATCACTAACGGGGTTTAACATATGGTGCGCCTGAAGAGATTCGAACTCCTGACCGCTCGGTTCGTAGCCGAGTACTCTATCCAGCTGAGCTACAGGCGCTTAACTTGGTGCGTATTATAGATTAACAATGCTTACTGTCAACCTCTAATTTTCGCTTTTTAACACTTAATTGAATGGCGGTGAAGGAGGGATTCGAACCCTCGATAGAGCNNGCACCCTTAGCAGGGGTGTGCCTTCAGCCAACTCGGCCACTTCACCTCAATTCAAGCCGCGTATGTTACATAGATTTACGCTGCTTGTAAAGCCTATGAGTAACAAAAGCCGAAGATTTTGTTACTCATAAAACTCGGTTACCGCTATTACACTTTATCCAACTCAAACTTCTGATGTAAGCTCTTTACCGCAGCTTCAAGTTGGCTTTCATTAATCACCACCGAAATCTTAATTTCAGTGGTCGCAATCATTTGAATGTTGATATTTTGATCCGCCAAGGTTTTAAACATACGGCTAGCGATACCTACGTGTGAACGCATTCCAACCCCAACTAAAGACACTTTCGCAATCGTGTCGTCCGACACCACTTGACGCGCACCCAACTCTTTTGCCACTTGGTTCAAAATGTCCAACGCTTGCGCGCGGTCATTACGATGCACAGTGAAAGTAAAGTCAGTAGTTCCGTCTTGTCCTTGGTTTTGGATAATCATGTCAATTTCAATATTGGCATCTGATACCGGCCCAAGAATCGCATAAGCTACACCCGGCTTATCCGGCACGCCCAAAATTTGTAATTTAGCTTCATCACGGTTAAACGCAATACCGGAAATTAACGGCTTTTCCATAGTCTCATCCTCAGAAGTAATCAGCGTACCGCCCCCTTCTTGCAGGGATGACAATACGCGTAACGGAACTTTATATTTACTTGCAAACTCGACCGAACGAATTTGCAATACTTTGGCACCTAAGCTGGCCATTTCAAGCATTTCATCAAACGTAATCGTGTCTAAGCGACGTGCCTCAGGCACCATACGCGGATCAGTGGTATACACGCCGTCCACATCCGTATAAATTTGACACTCATCCGCTTTTAATGCTGCAGCCAACGCAACCGCCGTGGTATCAGAACCGCCACGACCTAGCGTTGAAATATCACCATTGGCCGTCACACCTTGGAATCCGGCTACCACGACAACTTTGCCAACTTCTAATTGGTCACGGATTTTTTGGGCATTGATACTGTCAATACGTGCCTTAGTGTGAACTTCATCGGTTTGAATTGGTACTTGCCAACCGGTATAAGAAATAGCATCGTAACCATTTTGTTGCAGCGCCATACTCAACAATGCAATCGTCACCTGCTCACCGGTGGTTAATAACACGTCCATTTCTCGACGAGAAGGACGCTCCTGCATGACTTTCGCCATCTCAATTAAGCGATTGGTTTCACCCGTCATTGCAGATAAAACCACGACTACCAGATGTCCTTCATCGACAAATTTAGCGACTTTTTTGGCCACATTTTGGATTCTTTCCAACGAGCCTACGGAAGTACCACCGTATTTCTGGACAATCAATGCCATGTCGTTTTCTGCCTTTTTTATCGTTAATCCGCTTACAAAATGAACTTGTAAGCGACCTATTTACTACACACTTAGTTCAATACTTATTTAGATAATACCCAAGCTTCAACTGATGTTAAAGCTTGTGGCAAGCCTGCAGGGTCTTTACCGCCTGCTTGTGCCATATCCGGGCGTCCGCCGCCTTTACCGCCAACTTGCTGCGCCACATGATTGACCAACTCACCGGCTTTAAAACGGTCAGTCGCCGATTTGCTCACGCCGGCAACCAAGCTAACCTTATCGCCTTCCACTGCGGCCAATAAAATAACTGCCGGATCAAGCTTATCTTTCAAACGATCCATCGTGTCACGTAGCAAGTTACCGTCACCTTGCATTTGCGCCACTAACAAGTTCACACCGTTGACCGACTTCACTTGTTGCAGGATTTCTTCACCTTGTGACGCGGCTAACTTGGCCTGGAACTGCTGTAATTGTTTTTCCAGCTCACGGTTGGCGCTCACCAACTGGCCGACTTTATCGACCACATCCGCTTTATCGGCTTTGGTGACATTGGCAACTTGGTTAATCACCTCTTCTAAGGCATAAATCGTCTGCCAAGCACCTTCACCGGTAATCGCCTCAATACGACGCACACCTGACGCTACCCCACCTTCCGATAAAATACGGAATGGGCCGATATTACCGGTTGACGATACGTGTGTGCCGCCGCACAGTTCAATTGAGAATTCACCCATGTCAACCACTCGCACCACATCGCCGTATTTCTCACCGAATAATGCCATCGCGCCCATCTTTTTGGCCGCTTCAATATCCATCTGCTGCGTACCAACCGGATGGTTTTGCATAATGTTATGGTTCACTAAACGTTCAATTTCACCTAACTGAGTGCTTGAAATCGGTTCAAAATGCGCAAAGTCAAAACGCAAACGCTCTGCCGAAACTAATGAACCTTTCTGCGCGACATGAGTACCCAAAATTTGACGTAATGCGGCATGCAACAAATGGGTGGCTGAATGGTTACGCTCAGAGGCACGACGTGCATTTACATCAATGCGAGCTTCTACAGCCTGGCCAACTTCTAAAGTACCGGCCGTCACCTGTCCAAAGTGTAAAAACAAACTACCTTGTTTTTGTACATCACTGACATGGAAGCTGTGCATACCTTCAGTGAGTGAACCGCTGTCACCCACCTGACCACCGGATTCGGCATAAAACGGAGTTTTATCCAATACCACCAGGCCTGCATCTCCTTCACGTAGCTTTTGAACCGCTTGACCTTCGTTAAACAACGCCAATACTTTGACAATCGCATGATCTTGGTCATAACCAATAAAGTCGGTTTTACCGTCAAAATTTATTCGTGTTTGACCTTGCGCCGAAAAACTGCTTGCGGCACGCGCACGTTCACGCTGCGCATCCATTGCCGATTCAAAGCCGGCTTCATCAATAGTTAAACCGCGTTCGCGCGCAATATCGGCAGTTAAATCCAACGGAAAACCGTAAGTGTCGTAAAGCTTAAATACGGTATCACCCGGAATTTGTTTGCCGGATAACTCAGCAATAGTGTCTTCCAGAATACGCATGCCATTTTCCAAGGTTTCGGCAAAACGCTCTTCTTCCAGTTTTAAAGCACGCTCCACATTCGCTTGTTGTGCTTTAAGTTCCGGATATGCAGCACCCATTTCAGCCACTAACGGCGCTACCAATTTATGGAAAAACGCTTGTTTTTGGCCAAGTTTATAACCGTGACGAATAGCCCGACGAATAATGCGACGCAGTACATAACCACGGCCTTCGTTTGATGGCAGCACGCCATCCACAATCGTGAACGCGCAGGAGCGAATATGATCTGCAATCACGCGCAATGAACTATTGGTTAAATCATTATGACCGGTGGTGTCTGCTGCCGCTTTTACCAAGGTTTTGAACAGGTCGATGTCATAGTTGTTATGCACGCCTTGCAATACCGCGGCTAAACGCTCCAAGCCCATTCCGGTGTCAACTGAAGGCTTCGGCAATGGCGTTAAGGTGCCGTCTGCCGAACGATCAAACTGCATAAACACCAAGTTCCAGATTTCGATATAACGATCACCGTCTTCTTCCGGTGAGCCGGGAGGCCCGCCCGCTATGCTTGGGCCGTGATCATAGAAAATCTCGGTACATGGGCCGCAAGGGCCGGTATCACCCATTGACCAGAAGTTGTCTTTGGCACCACAACGCGAAAAACGTTGTTCACTCACACCCATCTCTTTTAACCAGATGTCGGCAGCTTCATCATCTTCGTTAAAGACAGTGACCCACAGTTTTTCTTCCGGCAAACCAAGGCGCTTGGTTAAAAACTCCCATGCAAACGCAATCGCTTCACGTTTGAAATAATCGCCGAAACTAAAGTTGCCAAGCATTTCAAAAAACGTATGGTGGCGGGCGGTATAACCAACGTTTTCCAAATCATTGTGTTTGCCGCCGGCACGAATACAACGCTGTACACTCACCGCGCGGTTGTAGTCACGACTTTCTAAACCAAGAAAGGTATCTTTAAACTGCACCATACCGGCATTGGTAAACAACAGAGTCGGATCTTCCGCAGGAATAACCGGACTGGAATGCACCGGCGTATGGCCTTTTTCCGCAAAAAATTCAACAAACGCTTTTCTTAGTTCTGCACTGGTCATAAAAACAAACCCAAAAATTTAAAAACCTTTTAAATGATAAAGTGCCCGCAACATTGCAAGCACCCAACCTGAATTTCATCGCTTATTTAAACGCTTTATAACATTGCGCGGCATTAAAGCCGCGACTTTGTAAAAACCTTAATCTGCGCGCATGTTCTTTTCGATCAACGGGCTGGCGAATATCGCCATATTTTTTCGTTAATACCGACCGAGCAATCTCTAGCCAATCCGCCTCATCCAACGCCAACGCAGCATCCACCTGTGCAGTATCGTCGGTGGCCTGCAATAAAGCTTGGCGAATTTTTAATGCGCCCTGACCTTTTTCCAGCGCCATACGCACATACGACTCAATATAACGTGCGTCGTTTTGCCAGCTTTGTTGGCGGCAATAATCAATTACTTCATCCACCAGGCCTGGTGTTTCAGCAAGCTCGGGGATTTTTTGCAGTAATTTTATTTTTAATTCTTTTGCACCATGCTCTCGCATCGCAAGTAGATACTGCGCTCGATTCAGCGCAGTTTTAAACAGCGTATTAGTCTGCAACTTCATCCAAATCAAACTCAGCCGCAGCACGTGATGATTTTTTCGGAATCAGGCGTAACTTCAATTCAGCTTGCAAGGTTTTTGAAATTTCAGGATTATCTTTCAAGAACTGACGCGCATTATCCTTGCCTTGACCGATTTTTTCGCCATTATAGCTATACCATGCACCGGCTTTATCAATCAGTTTCTCTTGCACGCCCAGGTCAATAATTTCGCCTTCACGCGAAATACCCTCACCATACAAAATATCAAATTCAACCTGTTTAAACGGAGGCGCGACTTTGTTTTTTACCACTTTAACGCGAGTTTCGTTACCAAGGATTTCTTCGCCTTTTTTAATCGAGCCGATACGACGAATATCTAAACGCACCGAAGCATAAAACTTCAACGCATTACCACCGGTAGTCGTTTCAGGGCTGCGGAACATCACGCCAATTTTCATACGAATCTGGTTAATAAAAATTACCAACGTATTGGTACGTTTGATATTGGCCGTTAGTTTACGCAAGGCTTGTGACATCAAACGCGCTTGCAGGCCCATGTGTGAGTCGCCCATATCGCCTTCAATTTCCGCTTTAGGTGTTAAAGCGGCAACCGAGTCAACCACCACCACATCTACACCGCCGGAACGCACCAGCATATCGGCAATCTCCAAGGCCTGCTCGCCGGTATCCGGCTGGGAAACCAAAAGATTATCAACATCTACGCCGAGTTTTTCCGCGTATTGTGGATCAAGTGCGTGTTCCGCATCAATAAACGCCGCGACACCACCGAGCTTTTGCGCTTCGGCAATCACGTGCAACGTTAGGGTTGTTTTACCTGATGACTCCGGGCCATAAATTTCGACCACACGACCTTTTGGCAAGCCGCCAATACCAAGCGCAATATCCAGGCCTAACGAGCCGGTAGAAATCGCCTCAATGTCACGCGAGGCGGTTGAGTCGCCCATGCGCATTATCGAACCCTTACCAAATTGTTTTTCAATCTGGCCAAGTGCGGCGGATAGCGCTTTTTGCTTATTTTCGTCCATTGAGGTTTTCCTTTTAGTCAGTGATCTTTTGCAAGCCTAACCTGCACCAGGCCTGGTTGTTGCGACCTTTGTTTCCATTTGGATTTCAAGTAAAACACAACAAAAAACCTTTGTTTGACAAGTTCAAACAAAGGTTTCTATCTGCACATTGTGAACAAAAAATTATCCCACAATTCAAGGCGTTTGAGTAGCGAATTTTCGCCAGATCAAGTTAATCCAGCACACTAATCACGTAAGATTTTTAAAATTCCTTCTAATGCAACCTGGGTAGTTTGCTGACGTACTGAGTCACGATCACCGGAGAAGTGTTTTAACTCAGTCATAATCACATCATGCCCTTGTCGTGCCCAGGCCAACCAAACAGTGCCGACCGGCTTGTCCGGTGAACCGCCCCCAGGCCCCGCAATGCCACTACAAGCGACACTTACTTGCGCGTGAGATTGTTGTAAAGCACCCAGTGCCATTTCAGTCACACAATCTTTGCTGACCGAACCACTGCGTTGAATTGTTGTTTCCTTAACGCCCAACATTTCTCGTTTTGATTCATAACTGTAAGTTATATATGCCCGATCAAACCAAGCGGAACTCCCTGCTATCGAAGTTAAAGCCTCTGCAATCATCCCACCTGTACAGGATTCTGCTGTAACAACCATCATCTTTTGGCTTTTGAGTGTTTCACCTACCAAAGCAACAAGTGCATTTGTGTCCATTCCTCAATCCTCACGGTATTTAATCCAAATTCAACATCGCTTTAGTGTACCGCATTTTTTTATAAACCACTTAGACATGGCCTCACAATTAGCCGATTTAAAGAGAGCCAGACACTATAAATAAAAAAACGCGAGCCTTGTTAAACAAGACCCGCGCTCTAGTTTCATTAACATTTTGTTCGTCTTAACTATCGACTTTAAGGTTGCCACTACTAATCAGACTATTAATAATCTCCTGATCGGTATCGCCTAATGCACTCAGGTTCATATCCTTAATCACGACGGTTTGAACAGATTCTTGAGCATTATTTGGCGCATGAATTTGCAACACGGCATCACTCCCTTCTTGCTTAAATGACAAGTAGCTATCTAAGCTTTCCGTTGCATCAGGCAATAGATCTGCAATATCCAAGGTGTCACCTTGTGCAAGATTAAAATCTACCACGGTGTCTGTGCCGCCAACCTCAGCCAGTGTCCACTTAAAGGTATCTGCGCCATCACCGCCAAACAATACGTCCATCGCTTCAGTCGCATTGAACACTCCATCACTGCTGTCAAGATGGACATTGGTACCATTAACATCTTCATAACCCATCAGTTTTACCGCAAAGGCTGACTTTAACCCACCTTCAAAAGCGATATATTTAAATGGCTCTGATGTTTCAAATGTTTGCAATCCATTTGAACCAATCCACTCTCCACCACCGACTTGTTGACCATCCGCATTAAATGCAACCCACTTAGCCGCGCCGACTTTGCCGATAATATCAAAGCTAATGCTGTTAACATCCTCAGTTAAAGTCACTAACAACGCTTCTTTTGACTCAATCGCTCCCGCTTTATCTCGACCACTGCGATCAACGCTTAAATAACCTTGATCATTGGTATAAGTGTTAGCCGAATGACTATTCACAATCGAACTAAAGTTCAAACCGGCTGCACTGGCCAATGTTCCCAAAGAGGCGCTTCCACCGACTACATGACCAGTAACACTCTGGATAATTGACTGGACTGGCAACTCAACCGTCGGAACCGTCACAGGCTGATCAACCTCCTGTTGCGGATCATTGTTTTGAGTGACTTCCTGCCAAACTACATCAATATTGACATCATTAAAGTCGCCGTCACCGTTAATATAAATATCTTCCCAATTTAAGCTGCCAGCCTCATGACCATCTTCGACATAAGATAAACCGTTAGGATTGAGCGCCGCGTTATCAAACAACACCGGCGCACGTTCATCCTGAGAATTCAACGCAACCTCGCCTGTCTGTGTCATGGCAAAAGCCTGCCACACACCATCAACTTGTTTAAAATTAACCAAGGTTTCATTTTCCAAGCCAGAATTTTTACTTCCACCATTAGAAATAATAAAGAAACCGACATCCTTTTGTTCATAACCATTCAAAACAAACTCTGAACCCGCGTCAGCTTTGACGTTACTCCACACCACCATGCCGTCGGTTGGATTGCCTGCAGCGTCCTTAATATAGAACCCAAAACTATTATTAAACGAAGCATCACCTGCATAGTTAGTGAGCGTCAACTGATATTGCGCTGAATCCTCTCCTCCGACCGGTACCTCTTCGTTTTCTTCATCAGATGCGCCGTCGTCTTCTACAACCGGCTCTTCTTCATTTTCTTCATCTGATGTACCACCGTCATCCACAACCGGCTCTTCTTCGTTTTCTTCATCTGATGCACCACCGTCATCTACAACCGGCTCTTCTTCGTTTTCTTCAT
>DIJW01000148.1 GCA_002421475.1 Thiomicrospira sp. UBA5634
CCCGGAATGGTGTCGAGTTGATTGGCGGTACAGATAAATACAGCTTTGGATAAATCAAAACGCACATCCATAAAGTGATCCATAAATTCATGGTTTTGTTCCGGGTCTAATACTTCCAGTAAGGCGGATGCAGGATCACCCTGGTAGGATGCGCCAATTTTGTCGATTTCATCCAGCATAATCACCGGATTGGCGGTTTGGCAATCTTTTAATGCTTGCACAAACTTACCCGGCATCGCGCCGATGTAGGTACGGCGATGGCCTTTAATTTCGGCTTCGTCACGCATACCGCCGACCGAGAAACGATAAAATTCACGTCCCAAGGTATCGGCAATCGAGCGCCCAATCGAGGTTTTGCCCACGCCGGGCGGACCAACTAAACAAATAATGGAGCCGGAGACTTCACCTTTTAACGCGCCGACAGCTAAAAACTCCAGAATGCGGTCTTTAACATCATCCAAGCCGTCATGGCCTTTATCGAGGATTTTGCGCGCCCGATTTAAGTCGAGAATATCTTTGCTGTGTTTACCCCACGGCAGTTGCGTCAGCCAATCCAGCCAGTTGCGCGACACGTTGTATTCCGGCGCTTGCGGGTCAAGAATAGTCAGTTTATTGAGTTCTTCATTGGCTTTTTTCTTCGCTTCCTCACTGAGCGCTAACTTTTCCATGCGTTCACGGAACAAGTCTGCATCAGCTGTGCGGTCGTCTTTCACAATGCCAAGTTCTTTTTGAATTTCTTTGAGTTGTTGGCGCAAGAAAAACTCGCGCTGTTGCTCGCTAAGGTTTTCTTCAACGCGTTCACGAATATTAAATTGCAGTTTGGTGACTTCAATTTCGTGTTTAAACAGCGCCAGCACTTTTTCTAACCGTTCCATCAAATCCAGTGTTTCGAGCACATCTTGTAATTCTTCTGCGCTGGCCGTGGTGATGGCGGCAGCAAAATCGGCTAAATGCGCCGGATCTTCCGGATTGTAGCGATTTAAAAAGTAACGCAATTCTTCACTGTAAAGCGGGTTTAGCGGTAAGAGTTCGCGAAACGCGTTCATAATCGCTAAGCCATAAGCTTTAAATTCTTTTTTGCTGGCGGTGCGAATATCAGCAGGGTAGCTGACTTGCGCTTGATAGGGTGATTTGGTCGATACCCAGTTTTCGATACGGAAACGGCGCACGCCCTCGGCCACCAATTGAATATGGTTGTCGCGGATTTTAGGTTCGTGAATACGAATCAGCGTGCCGATTTGATGAAAGTCATCCGGGTTAGCATTATGGTGATCTTCGTTATCGACAAATACCACACCCACGTGTTTGGCGCCGCTGTCCATAATCGCCTTAACGGTTTCTAACCAAATGGTTTTATTCAGGATGACTGGCAAGGTTTGCCCCGGAAAAAACGGGCGTTCTTTGATTGGTAACAAGAAAATTTTACTCGGTAAATTTTGGTCGTTTAACGCGAGCGCATTTTGCTTGATATTCGCTTCGTAAGTGATAGGTTCAACATTAACCGCTTGTTCGTCACTATTTGGCTCAACCGGAGATACGTCAACGACGGTCTCATCCTGTTGGATATCCGTTGTGTCATTGTTAATGGCTTCAATGGTTGCTTCGTTTTGGTCTAATTCGGTTTGGCTCATAACTGGCTTCAATTTCGTATTGTTGATGAATTACGGTATCATATGCGGGTTTAATCGCGCAGTTTCAAGGGGAGACAATGCAAAACATTAAAATTGGCTTTGTAACCGTGTCAGATCGAGCCAGTGCCGGCGTGTATGAAGACTTAGGCGGCCCGGCAATGCAGCAGTGGATAAAGCAAGCCTTGACTTCGCCTTGGCAGCCGATAGCAAAACTGATTGCAGATGAGCAAACCTTAATTGAAGACACTTTAAAAAACTTAGTGGATGAAGGTTGTTGCTTGATTCTAACCACTGGCGGCACCGGTCCGGCAAAACGTGATGTGACCCCCGAAGCAACCATTGCGGTGTGCGATAAAATTTTAGACGGATTTGCCGAGCAAATGCGCGCAGTATCATTGCAATATGTGCCGACAGCGATTTTATCGCGTCAGGTCGCCGGTACACGCGGCAGCTGTTTAATTATTAATTTACCCGGTAAACCGTCGGCGATTGCGGAATGTTTAGCGGCGGTTTTTCCGGCGGTGCCTTATTGCATTGACTTAATTGAAGGCCCATTTCTTGAAACTGACGAGAGTTTTATTAAAGCCTTTCGACCCAAACATGCTAAACAAAAGGCGGATGCATGAGCCATTTAACAAGCCAATTAAATTATCAGCCTGAGGGTTTGGAAACGATTGAAGATTTTGTGCGTTGGGGTGGTTCATTATTTCAAAAAGCAGGCCTGGTGTTCGGACATGGCACGGATAATGCATTCGATGATGCCAAGGTGTTGGTTTTATATGCATTAAACCTGCCTTGGTCGTTGGCGGATCAGTATGCAAAAGCGCGTTTAACTCATGTTGAGCGCCATCAGGTAACGGAGTTGTTTCAGCGCCGAATCGAAACACGTAAACCGAGTGCGTATCTAACCGGCGAAGCCGCGTTTGCGGGTTTGATGTTTTATGTCAACGAACACACTTTGGTGCCGCGTTCGCCGATTGCTGAATTGATTGAACAAGGATTTAAGCCTTGGGTTGAACCGGAAAAAGTGGAGCGTGTACTGGATTTATGTACCGGTTCCGGTTGTATTGGTATTGCGGCATTGCAAAACTTGCCGAATGCGTTGGTTGATTTAGTCGATATTTCGCCGCAAGCACTGGAAGTCGCGCAGCGTAATATTGAACGTTATGATTTGGAAGGCGTTGCCCGCGTAGTGCAGTCGGATTTATTTTCGGCATTGCAGGGCGAAATGTATGACTTAATCGTATCGAATCCGCCGTATGTCGATGCCATCGAAATGGAGGCATTACCTGCCGAGTTTCAAGCAGAACCGGCGTTAGGTTTGGCGGCGGGTGAGGATGGTTTGGATTTGGTGCGTAAAATTTTGGCACAGGCGGCAGATCACTTAACCGAAGATGGTGTGTTAATTGTTGAGGTTGGGGTGTCGCAATACTATTTGGAGCAGGCTTATCCTGAGCTGCCGTTTTATTGGTTCGAGTTCGAACGCGGTGGTGAAGGGGTGTTTGCGATTAATCGGGCGGAATTGGTGTTGTTTCAAGATATTTTGAATCAGCGCGCCAATGGAGATGTTT
>DIJW01000037.1:0-261 GCA_002421475.1 Thiomicrospira sp. UBA5634
ATAAAAGAAAAATATAGATTCACATAAAGACTTTACCAACCAGGCCTGGTGATTAAAAAGAGTTCATTCTAGAACACCGAAAGATCTTTTACAGATAGGATAAGAAACTGATTACTCGCTGACTCGATTGATTTCATAACGCAGCTCCACCATGCTTGCACCCATTTGTTGAACAGACGTTAAACGCAAAGTTGGGCTTAAAACCTGACGTGGGAACAGCGGTTTGCCTTGGCCTAAAGTGGCCGAACCGATTTGCACAAT
>DIJW01000037.1:268-17230 GCA_002421475.1 Thiomicrospira sp. UBA5634
CAAATCGCCACCGCCGACCACCCATATATTCTTGTCGCCAGCCGCCACCTGCATGTCTGCAAATACATCCCCCACATCGCCACGTACAAACCGGATATCCGCTCCCTCAACGCTAGGAAGCTCACGACTCGAAAACACCCAAGTCGGCTGGGTATAAGGCCAAGGAGAACCTGTTTCCGCCATCACCGCATCTGCATTACGCAAAATCCATTCATAAGTCGAAGAACCCATCGCCAACGCGCCAACCTGAGCAATAAAATCGGCATAACTCGACTCCGCCAAACTGCCCAGCGGAAACAACCAATCGAGCGAATCATCCTCAGTCGCAATAAACCCATCCAACGAAGAGGCAGCATAATATTGAGTTTTCATGATGTATTTCCTTCAAACAATTCACCGACCACCAGGCCTGGTGGTTAAAGCTAGATGTTACTCGGTAACGATTTTTTTAAAAACACCGTATTCTCAATAACCGTTACCGAGTTTTGAGGACATTTGCTAACCGCGCTTTTTAAGTTCTTTGGCAATAAAGTGATTGATAAAACCGTGACCGACGAGCAAGACATCGTGATGCGTTTGCGCCAACGCAATCAGCTTTTCCGCCGCTAACCGAGCGCGGTTTTTGGCTTGTTTAAAGAACTCGCCGTTTTTAGAAAAACTGAATAACCACAGCTCCTTAGCTTTTGACTGGTGCAAGTCCACGCCGACTTGAGAGAAGAGCGACATCTTTTTGATTAGAGTTACGCTTGAGTCGTTGCAAAACCTTTTGCTGGGTTTCAGGTGTCCAATATACACGCAAGTATTCGCGTGCACGCGTAACAGCCGTATAGAAAATACTATGCGTAATATCATCTTCATTTGCATCGGTGATTACAATTCTGACTGAGTCGTATTCAAGACCTTGCGCCTTATGAATCGAAACAGCATACGCTACTTGAAATGGTACTGTTATATTAAGCGAATCGTCATCGTCATCGCTTGTACCATAATCGTAAACTTTGAAACGAACAGTCGAACCTTCAATCCATTCTAAATCTTCGCAATCCACATCAAACTGGCTTAAGTGGCGATCAAGTTCGATATCGAACTGTATCCATCCCCTATCGGATTCAATATCAACAATTTTTCCCTTCAAGTTGTTATAAATGACTGGTCGAAATCGCTCGCTTTCGTGAAAAAGAACAGGATCACCAACTTTGTAAGTTGAATCTCGCCAAACAATCGAAGAATTAGGGTTACTACTTTGCAAAAAACGGTTGATATTATTAATCCCATACAGACCATCATAGTTTAAGCAGAGGATAATTTCGTCAGGTCTCTTAGTATCGAATAGCGACTTATTTAACACGGTTGTATACCCATTTCGAACCATAACCTCAGCAACATCATCGTCTATTGTTCGAACTTTACTCCAGAAGGCTAATAGTGCATTATTCTTTGTCCTGTAGGGCGTAGTTAACTCGAACACTGATGTGCTAGGAATAAATGAGCGAATAATTTCAAACCAATTACCAAATTGAATAGACTCAATCTGATAATTATCACCGACAAGGATAAGTAACTTAAACGCGGTTTTCTCTAATACCTTAATTAGATCTGAGTTGTTCACTGTACTGCACTCATCGATGATGAGCAGGTCATAATCTGGTTCTACGCGTCTTCTGCGTATATGACTACTGATCGTCCGAAAATCTGAATTTTGCGCAGTTACTTTGCGCTGGAGATTATCAATTGCGGGGTTAGTATGTGCAAGGAAAAGCTTCTTTTTGTCGTTAAAGTAGCTTGCAATATAATCAACCATTGTTGACTTACCTGTACCAGCCGCCCAATATATCAAAGCAACCCGTGAGTGGCTAAACAACTGTCTCAGAGCATCCACTTTAACCGAGTCATCAATGCCACGAGGGGCTTCGTTAAGCCAGCGCTCAACGGCTTGGGTATAACCATCTATTCGGGAGGATGCAAGTTCCTGTAATTTTTTAACAATTTCAACAGTTTCATTTTCGTAACCAGAGATGAAAACATGCCCCCTATCGAGCATAAGTTGCCTCTCTGCAAGATGCTTCCAATAAAGGTTTCTATTGTAAGTCGATATCAACCCATTAACATCACCGAAACTTTCAAAATCAGCCATTGGCGTGTAGAGAGTTCCATAACGCTCCACGTTATTCTTAACACACCGAGCAACCAGTTCGTGGTCCCGCCCACTGACACCCAGACTTTCAACGAGATCCCAGTATCGAGGATTGTGCTCGGGTAATGAACTACACAACGGCATTGTGTCAAAAGGAATGCAACCCCATTTAAGATTGGTTCCAGGCAGTAAATGACAGCCTTGAAAATCATACTGTGCTTTCAATATCTGGTTATTCAAACGTAACATAAGATAGCGGAGAACATTTTTTCCAGGTGCGGATAAATTAATGATACGACGCACAATATCTAATATAGGAAAAATCTGCTGCGTATCTATACCTCCTTTTGTTGCTATCAATCTTACTTGTGCATATTCACTGTCAGGCATGTCAATTATATCGAGTAAGCTCCCAGAGGTTACTGTTAACCAGTTCATCAGGTAAAGATATTCAGACGAATTTGTACGTGCAGTTATAGACATACCAAACAGTTTAGCGAGGTTATTAAATTCACAAGGTCGGATTGAGACGCTCCAATCACGAATTACCGTGATTGGCATAGTCTTACCGAGCACATCAATTGACTCTCTCTGGAGCGTTAACATAGCAGCGTACTTATCAGTTATATCTATATCAGTGAAGGCTATAACACGGTCAAACTTACTTACCTTGTTAACGGCACGATAAAAAGTGACTTCGTAGTAAATATGTCGACCAACAAAAAAAGGGCGTGTTTTGTGAATGTAGTACCGATCTGAAGTTCTAACACCTGATGGTGTTGAGCGAATCATATCAATCTTAGCGGCAATCTTTTCATGGTACTCCCTTAAAGACGGATCCAAGTCGACTGGAAAGGATTCAAGGTTAGCCAGAACACTAAAGCCAAAAATATCTTGAAGCAAACTACGAATACGATAAAGATATTCATAATATTTAAGCATCAAACGCTCTGATGAATCTCCATCCAGAGTGTAATGAGAGGCGCTTATTTGTGTTAATTTATGGAACTTTCCAAGGAAGTTAAACTTGCCTTGCCCCTTTACAAATGCAAGCCCTGGCTCTATAGACGCATAGTTAAATTCTGCATCTATAGATTTGGAGTGAAGGCAAACAGATACGCCTTCAACTAAATTTCTGAGCTGAGAAAGGATGTTCTGTGATAGCAATGCTCGTTCGCTTGCAAGCGCCTCAATACTCCGACAGATAACCTCGTCAATACATTTAATCTGGTAACCTACACTAGCCATGAGCATTCCCCCTCCTCTCACAATTTGTTTTCGAACCAACTGTATTGGTCAAGTTTTTGAGCACAGTTTTAATCAATGCGCCCAACCGAGTTTAAGCTGTTGTTAGCGATTTCTTTCGAGCAACAGACAGCTCAACTACTTTCACAATGCGATCCAACTGCATAAGATAAAAGTGTGCCGCAAAACCAAAAAGATAAAGTATTGGTATTGTGTATGCTAACGCGACAATCCACCCTATTTGGCATGACTCTACGCTGTAAAAGGTAACTGCAACCGCTAGAAGACCCGGCCCTAGACCAATTTTATCTATCGCCCCAACCACTAGTGAAAGACGCCTGCCAAAAAACTCTTTCTCCCCTCTGATCTCAAGTAACAGCAACTCTAGATCCTCAACTTTATGCTTTAACAAACGCGCCATTAACCTAGCATCGACGATAGTAGTGACATTCGCATTTTGAATAATGGGAGAAAGTGGGTTATTTATCACCTCGACCAAGTTACGACGGTTCAACCAAGCAAACAATAAGGGATAAGACAAAGCTCCCAGATAAAACAGTATCAATAAAATAAACCCAACGTCACGGACAAAGTCATATACAGCAAAGACCTCTGTAACTACCGCAATTGCAAAGGCTCCAAGAAATGGCGCAACAAGGAATATCCTAAAGTAGTTCCGAAAAATAAATTTATATTTCCCTTGGGAAGTTCGCTTTCTTAAACGCGATTCAAAACGACTAGATACTCGTAGCAAAGTAAATAATTTATCTCGAGTAATTCTATCCATATTTATCTCATTAATATTAATACTAAATATTGGATGAGGATTTAGCTGCAAGATGAAACTACTGTCTGTCACTTTGGTTTAAAACCAGAAAAAGCATAACATTTGCAATCCTACCCCATCACCATCCTATTTTTCATATTTAATACGTACTTAAATATGTCGTAAAAAACCAATCCTGGTTATTTTAGCTTATTAGTTTTTCATTAGTTTTATTTCATTGACGATTTTCGTTAGTACCCATTCAGTTTAGCGGTTCCAGTCTACAGCGCATGATAGGCGTAGGCAGTGATTGTAGTTTTCGGTGGTGATGAAGATGCGTCCAAGCGCAATGCTGACGTTTTGCGGGATCAAGCGTTTGGTGAGTTCGAAGATATTGATGGCGAACGACAGTTCAACCCACAACACAAAGCCTCCTTTAGGGCGGCGTGTGCCGTGAGTGATTTCGCCATATACATCGTCTTCGATAATTGAGATTTGGCGTTTTGCGTCTCTGAGTTAAGTTTTATATTGACAGCCACTCAAAACTGTTCATAATTAAATTCTGTTCATTATTTTTGAACATGATATTATTATGAACACCCTCCTTTTTGAGCATCCGTTTTATGAAAAATTTTGATATGAATAACAATCTGATTGAAAAAGCGATGGATGCGTTTATTCAGCAGACGGCGATGAAAGTCGCGTTAAAAAAATCTATTTTAGAAAATGGCATTTTATGGGGTCACGTGGTGATTGAGAAGCAGGGGTTTGATCTGCTTCTCAAGCCATCTATTACCAGTCAAAATTTGAATGCCGTGCTATATGAGCTTACTCAAGAAAAACCGCAAACACCCTTGCTGTTGGTCACGCATTATCTCAACCCTAACTTGGCTGATAAAATGAGAGAGGCCGGTGTGCAGTTTATTGATACCGTGGGTAATAGCTTTATTCATCAGCCGCCGTTGCACGTTTTCATTAAGGGTAATAAAGCGGCTGAAAAACCTCTAGCCATTCAAAGCGGTCGCGCCTTTCAATATTCGGGCTTAAAAGTGATTTTTGCTTTTTTACAAAACCCCGAATTAATTAATAGCAGCTATCGTGATATTGCCGAACGAGCTAATGTCGCTCTGGGCAGTGTAGGTTGGATTTTGTCCGACTTAACGGAGCAAGGATATATTCACAATTCGGCCAATAAAAGAACGCTCGTCAATAAAGCGTCATTGTTACAGCGTTGGGTTGAGCATTATCCTATTCTGAAACAAAAACATTACTTGGGCACATTTACAACCGAGGCGCATGACTGGTGGAGAAAGATTGAACTTGCGCAATATGAGGCTTTGTGGGGTGGTGAAATCGCGGCGCAATGCTATACCCAATATTTACAGGCAAAAGATGGCGTGGTGTATATCCATCCAAAACATTTGAACGAATTTGTTAAAGGCGCGCGTCTTAAAAAACATAAAACAGAAGATGACGACGCTATTCGCATCGAATTGGTTGAACCCTTTTGGCCGTTGGGATTAGAGCAGGCAGACAGCCATCTCGCCCCCGCTTTATTGGTGTATGCCGATTTAATCCACTCCAAAGATGTACGCAACCTAGATACAGCAAAGCGATTATATGAACAGTACCTTAATTGATGTACGCGGCAAATTACCGCAAGGTTTGATAGCCGTTTATCGGCAAGTTCAAACTATCGCTGACCAGTTGCAATTAGATGTTGTGGTTGTCGGCGCGATGGCACGAGATTTAGTGTTAGTACATGGTTTTAATGCGCGGTTGGAACGCGGTACACGGGATATTGATTTTGCGGTGCAAGTCGCCGACTGGTCATCATTTCATAAGCTCAGTGAAAAACTGATGGTTTCCGGCTTTAAAAAAGCCGATAAATTGGCGCATAGATTTTATTTAACACTTCAAGATGGCATGGTCTGGGAGATTGATATTATCCCTTTCGGGGATTTGGCGGATGCGGAAAAAAAGATTAAATGGCCACCTGACAAATCGATCATGATGTCGGTTATGGGTTTTGATGAAGCCTTTGATAGCGCTTTAAGGGTGCAAATGGGCGAAACGTCCGCAAACTTTGTGATGAAGGTTGTTTCGCCAGCGGCCATGTCCATTTTAAAGCTCATCTCTTGGCTTGAACGTGAACCCGCCATTCGCAAAAAAGACGCTCAGGATTTGCGTTACCTAATGAAGACCTACAGTAAGATCCCCGTCATTTTAGATAGGATGTACGACCAAGGTCTTATGGAAGCGCAAGATTGGGATGAGGAGCGCGCATCGGCAATGGCGTTAGGCATTGAAGCACGAGAGCTTGTTAAACATCAAACTTATGACTTCTTACATGCCCAGCTTTTCTCTCAACCTGAAAAATTGGATTTATTGATGCGCGAAATGGTTATGCAATCTGTCGCGTTTGATTATGACGTTTCAGAACTTAAAGTTTTTATGGATGCTTTTTTTGAATAAAACCAAGATCGAGTAGCAAAAACTCCTTACCTACTCAAAGCATGTACAAGAGAAATTAAATGACGTTTAACGACATCCATCACGACCCTGAACAGACGATTTTAAAATCCTGGGATACCAATGCCAAAGCATGGACGCAGGCGGTGCGCAATCGTGAAATCGAAAGCCGCAATCGGGTCACCAATCAGGCGATTGTCAATGCTATCTTGGCGCAGGACTTTCAATCCATGCTGGATGTCGGCTGTGGTGAAGGCTGGCTGATACGCGAAATCGCCAGCACCAGGCCTGGTGCAAAGTCCTATGACTATGTGGGTATCGATGGCAGTGAGGATTTGATTCGCCACGCGCAAGAACTTGACCCGCAGCATAGCTACCTTAACCTCACTTACCAGTCATTAAACATCGACAGTTTACAACGCAAATTTGATTTGATTGTCTGCAACTTCTCGCTATTCGGTAAAGAATCAGTCGATGATTTATTACTAAAGCTCAAAGACTTGCTAACCGAAAACGGTCGGATTTTAATTCAGACTTTACACGTTGAAGATGAGGAGACCGGATGGCAAGCCGGTTCATGGCAAGGCTTTTCCGAACAGTTTACCGATCCCGCGCCCTGGTATAAACGCAATCACCAGGCCTGGTTAAACACCTTTGAACAAGCCGGCCTGTTGGTGTGTCATGATCATAAGACGCAACATCCTGATACCCTGCAAACCTGCTCGGTTATCTTTACCCTGAAACCATAAGACCGGAAAAAAATCATGAACAACCCAATCAAAGTTTTCATCCTAGTGTCCTTTTTAGGACTCACAGCCTGTTCGTCAAAAAACGCTTACTACGGCCTGCAGTTCGGTCAAAAAAATGAGTGCCAGAAATATTTGCCTAACTACGAAGATTATCAGCGCTGCTTGGAAACTAACGATATGAGTTACGAGGAATACCAACGTCACCGTGATGAGTTGAAAACGAATCCTAAATCGGACTAACCATATGAAAGATATGCGTATTTGTTTTATCGGCGATTCGTTCGTCAATGGCACGGGCGACGAAAAAATGCTCGGTTGGGCAGGTCGTTTGTGCGCCGAAGCTCGGCAACATGGTCATGACACCACCTATTACAACCTCGGCATCCGTCGTAATACGTCAACGGATATTTTGCAACGCTGGTCTGAGGTTTCGCTACGTCAGCAACCGGACTGCGACAACCGTATTGTGTTGTCATGCGGTGTCAACGACACCACGATGGAAAACGGTGCCATGCGGGTCGATTTCGAAACGTCTTTGCAAAATATGCGTGATTTATTTGCCCGTATGCAATCATCACCAGGCCTGGTGGTTGGCCCGCCGCCCGTTGATGACGAGTTACAAAACCAACGCATTCAAACCTTATCCAACGCCATGCAGTCCGAAGCCAAAAAAGCCGGATTACCGTTTATTTCACTATTCGATCACTTGATTCAAGACAGCAATTATCTGGCTGAAATCGCGCAAAATGACGGCGCACATCCGCGTTCGACCGGCTATGACAAAATAGCTCGTCTTATCTCAGATTCCGGCAAATGGTGGTTTTAATGAGAACTGCAAAATTTAATCAAACCTTTCGTTCAAGATAGTCTTTTAAAGTTTGCAGATCTCTTTCCACGGCACGTGCGTCTTCAGCGAATTGTTGCGCCGACATACCGGGTTGTCGCAATAACGTGAATATGAATTCACTGCCATCTCCATTGGGCACAACCCGCATCGGATTGTGAACGATCACGCCCGAATCCAACTCAACATCATGATCCATCACACCAAAGCTATTCGTTGGCGCAAATTTAATTATTACTTTGCCAAAAGGCGCTTCTGCCAGCCACACATCCCCTAATTGTTTCACCTCCGTGCCCGCCAAACCTGCCGCCCAGCGCGGTAAATTCGCAGGATTAGCTGCAAATGCATAAACGTCCACAGGAGAACGATCAATATAAATGCTGATATGTTTTACGTCTTGCATCAGAAACCCCTTGGATTGTTTTATGTTGTGTTCGAACCGAGTAGCACTCCAAAACCCAGCCAAAATAAACATTTTCCTTAAAATAATATATAGTTAAAACTGATCCGTTCACTAAATAATTAGGTTCAGAGGTGATTTATGGCCAGGTTGCACAATAAAATCGTGCCGCATTTGTGGTTCGATACGCAGGCAATAGAGGCGGCGGAATTTTATGTTTCGGTGTTTAAGGATAGTCGAATTCTGCACAAGACGACACTCGAAAACACGCCTTCAGGTTCGGTAGATACGGTTAGGTTTGAGTTATTAGGACAGGAATTTATGGCGATTAGCGCCGGGCCGCTGTTTCGTTTTAACGAGGCGATTTCGTTTATGGTGAAATGTGATACCCAAGATGAAATAGATTACTACTGGGATGCGCTCACCCAAAACGGTGGCGAAGAAGTAGAATGCGGCTGGTTAAAAGACAAGTTTGGTTTATCTTGGCAAATCGTGCCAACGGTAATGGACGAGATGATGCAATCGACAGATTTACAGCAAATCGAGCGCGTCACCCAGGCGTTTTTACAAATGAAAAAGTTTGATATTGCGGCGTTAAAAGCGGCTTTTGCTAATGAGTAAACAACCGCTTTTGACAGCAAATAGCTTGAGTAAATCATCATGAACAAACAAAGCTCTCATTCAAACACCAACCCAAGCGTTATAAAACTGCTGGATGATTGGCAATATACTCGGCCGGATTTGTATCCGCTGGTCGAAGCGCTTTATCAGTTAATCAGGCAACATGCGCCACAATTAATCGAACAGGTGAAATACGGCGGAATTTTGTTTTCCCGAACCGAAGCTGAATCTTCAAGCGTTTGTGGTGTATTCATGTATACCGCGCATGTATCTTTAGAGTTCAGCCGGGGCGCACAGCTTAACGACCCACAGAATCAATTGGAGGGATCGGGAAAATATCGCCGCCACCTGAAGTTCAAAACCCTCGATGATTTAAAACTAAAACAGCCGCTGCATTTCTTTAATTTAGCGTTACAAATCGCTTAACCAGGCCTGGTTCATGGCTAATCAAGTTTTTGTAAACTTAATTCACGGCGCACACTGAGCCACAACAACACGGCCACGCTAAATAGCGCGGCGTTAGCAAGCGCCATGTGTTGTAAATTCGATTGCACTAAAGGCACCACTAATGCAGTCACCAGTGCCGCGGTGCCCATTTGCATAAACGCTTGTAACGAGCTGGCCATGCCGCGTTTAGTCGGCAAACAATCAAACGCTACCAAACTTAAACCGGGGTTGGTCATCGAATATCCCAAGGCATACAACACAATCGGCGTGATGACCCACCAAGCGTTCACATCCGCCCACTGTTCTGCTGCCAAATTGACCAAAACGCCAATACCGGCAATAGTAAGTGCGGCATTAATTAAATTCGCTGCACTGAATTTGTGGCTGAGTCGATGAATTAACATCGAACCTAAAAATATCCCGGACACGACCGGCACAAAAAACCGCCAGAAATCCTGTTCGGCAAACTGCAAATGATCAAAAATCAAACTGGCCGAACCGGCGACATACACAAAAAACGCGCCGGTTAACATGCCTTGCGCCGCCACCAAACGCAAAAAGTGCGGATGACGCAAACTGTGCCAGTAAGAGTTTGCCAATTTGACCGGATGAATGGATTGTTTATGCTCGGCGTTTTGGGTTTCGCCAATGCGCGTATAAAACAACGCCACTATCACCAGTGCATAGGTCGCCAAAAAGTAAAACACCGAACGCCAACCCAAATGCACTTCTAACCAACCGCCGATAATCGGCGCAATCGCCGGTGCGATCACAAATAACATCATCAGCGCCATGGCTTTTTGTGCCTCTGCGCCGTGAAAATAATCTCGGATCATCGCCCGACTGGCGACTGTTCCACCTGCCACCATCAAGCCTTGCATCGCGCGTCCGACAAACAAGGTTTCATAACTGTTCGCCAGTGCAATTAATACCGAAGCCGCTAAATACCCGAGCAGACTGATCAAAATAATGGGGCGTCGCCCCCATTTATCGACCAATGGCCCCCACACCAACGTGGCCAACGCAAACGCAATCAAATACACCGACAAGGTCTGCAGTAATAACGCGCGTGAAATCATTAATTCTTGCTCAATCGCACGGAACGACGGCAAATAAGTGTCGATCGAAAACGGTGCGAGCATACCGATTAACGCCACCACAACAATTAACAATAAGGGATGTACTGTTGGTCTCATGTTTGCCTTTTAATCTCAACAATGCATAACTAAAAAGTTATGCAAAAAGGTGGTAATCATATACTTTTAAAATTTCCTAGCTATTCACTAGGTCTTTATACTCAACTCGAGCTTTCACAAAATAAGGAGCGCGATCATGGGCTATGTTTTACCACTCACAACACGCGACTTAGCAACCGCCGGCGTTATCGCGAAAGAAAAACCCGACCAACCGGCCAGCGTACACGCATTTACCGCCAAAGAAATCGACATGATGCCCGGCGATTGGGCTGAGCCGGGATGGCCAACCCCTTACGAATTGCGCACCACGCTGCATACTTGTCGCCGCTTGTGGCAACAAAACATGGATGCGCTTCACCACCGCGATTGTGATCGCGAAGTCACGCTACAAAACATTCAGGTGCTGGAAAAACTACACATTCACCTAATGGATTATTTGGTGGATGAATAACGCTCAAAAACGCATGAATAATGCTCACCACCAGGCCTGGTTTCAGGCCTGGTGGTTTCTGTCATGCTGAACTGAAAGCGAAACACCTCAAAATCGGGTTTAAATCATCCTGTTAAGCCGCTTGGGATTCTGCCTTCGACTCATTTTTCCACTGACGTTTTAAATTGTGAATATAAATAATCAATACAAAAAACGCGGTCGAAATCACGCCCAAAATCAATAACGTCATATTTTCTTCCGGCACGGTATCCAGCAAAATTAACTTTCGCACAATCACCACAAACGAAATTTCTAAAAACGTCAGTGCATAATCAAACCCATTGCGCACAAATAACGCTTTCACAATCGCCAATACGATCAAGGTAAATAACGCATCGGTGAGCAAGATTTTCATTGACGCAAAATTCAACGCCCCCTGCTCGGCAATAAACTCAAACAACTTGCTCGAAATACTGAACAAACTCGCTGCCAAATACAGCACCATAAACAAAATAAACACAAACCGTAACACCGCTACGACTTTCAACAGACTTTGCTCACCTTCGTTTTCCAACAACGAAAACGACCGCGCAACCCAATGAGACTTGGACATGATCGACACCGACTATAAACAGGAAAAAAAGACCGCTCGAACGAGCTCACACAAAGTGTATCAAACACTACACAGCAAAAGCGCGCGCATTTAAGGTTTTTTTGTGCAGATAGAGAAAAACAACCACCACCAGGCCTGCTGATAAAAAGATAAAGTTAATAAATATTGCCAAGCGCCCTATGCTTTTACTAGACTTATAAAATATTTAGCTTAGACTAATTTTTTATAACTCAAGGAGGATTAACTTTGAAACACTTGATATTGTCGTTGGCCGCATTCGCCATTTTGTCTTTACCAAACCTAGTAAAAGCCATGGATTTACGCCCATTGGCAGCTGACCGGCCGGATACAACCGAAAGCCCGCAAACAGTAGATAAAGGGCACTGGCAAATTGAAACCAGCCTTGTGGGATATGCGCAAGACAAACTGAATGGGCAAACAACACGTGCTTATGAAGCTTTTAACACCAACTTAAAATACGGCTTAACCGACTCGATTGATTTTCATATTGTATTCACCCCCTACATTCAACAGGAAACAGCCAACCAATCATCAAAAAGTCACAGCGACTTGCAACTGCGCACTAAAATCAACCTCTGGGGTAATGACAACGGAGACAGTGCTATGGCATTACTGCCCTATATAAAACTGGCAACCGGTGAGTTTTCTAACGACAACACTGAGGGTGGACTCATTGTCACCTATGGCACAGAACTCGCCGACTACAGCATCGGAGCCCAAATACAATTGGACTACGTGTACGATGAAACCAAAGACCAAATGGGGTTTTCCGGCAGTTATGCTGCTGTTTTTGGTTATGACATCAATCACCGTATCGCCGGCTATATCGAACAACTTGGCGAATTCGATACGGACAATCAATACATTCCTTACGCCAGTTTTGGCTTTACTTACCAATCCAATCACAATCAGCAATGGGACATAGGTTCAAAACTCGCACTCGATGATCAAGGACAGGATTTTGAGATTTTTTTCGGCTTAACACAGCGTTATTAACCTGCACGACAACTTGTCAGCCACACCAGGCCTGCTGAATAGTTCATTCCGCGTAAAGTGACATACGACAAGAATAGTCTTGATGGTCGCTACGCGGCTTGATTTGTCTAAAAACCCTTAATAATCCTAGTGTTATATTTATAAACCAAGTTGATACTGAGGTATATAGATTCTATTACCTTGCGCAAACGAGTTCTGATATGGTGAAAGCCAAAGACTAAAACTTAATCAAATTTAGGTTTTAGTCTGATTAAAAACTTCATTAATCTTTGAGGTCAATCAGAGAAAGGGGGATGCAATGAATAATAGCGAACTATCAATTCATTATCACGACCACTATACCGAAGCCGGAGAGCACATCATTTCGCATGATGTTCAACTATCCAATATCGGACATTGGTTGAATAAAGGCTGGTACGATATGGCGCACGCGCCCGTAGCCTCGCTTTTTTATGGACTTCTTATGGCATCAACAGTCGCACTACTGTTTTTTGCCTTTCAACAACAACCCATTTACATGCTCATCGTCGCGGTGGCGTTTATCGTCTTATCACCGTTTCTCGCTACGGGCTTGTATTTCACTGCACACAAACTGGAGCAAGGCAGAAAACCCTCACTGGTTTCATCAATGGTAGCTTGGCGAAGAAATGTGTCAGATTTCGCGCTTTTCGCCGTCTCATTGTTAGTAATCGCCGCAATTTGGGTCAATGCTGTGCCATTTTTAACGGCGATTGTGCTGCAGACAAGTTCGCTGTTAATCATTGACACAAGCATGGGCTTAATGGGATTTATAGCCTCTGAAGCAGGCTTGACATTCTTAGCCCTTTTTATAGCTTCGAGCTTGCTAATATCGGCGTTTGTTTTTGCCATCAGCGTAGTAACTATACCGTTACTTTTGCGTGATAAAAACATAGGCGCCGTATCTGCGATGATTTTGAGTTTTCAAATCGTGATGGAAAACAAGCAAGTGATGGCGGCTTGGGCAAGTGTTATCGGCCTGATGCTGCTTATTGGGATCGCAACGCTTGGATTGGGAATGTTGATTGTCATGCCGCTGCTCGGTTATGCAAGCTGGCATGCTTTCAATGATCTGGTCGAGATTGAATCGGCTTAAATATGTTCTCCACAAAAAAGGGCTCCACTTGGAGCCCTTCCTTTCAAGCCACCAGGCCTGGTATAAAGCGGCCATGTCATCTTGAGCGAAGCGAAAGATCTCAAGCCGATTCATCGTTGGCAACAAGATACTTCGCCTATGGCTCAGTATGACGGAATTCTTTACCAGGCCTGGTGGTTAAATAACCGCAAGTTTCCAACCCAACATTATGATCCAAGTATGAACTGCACTTGCCCAAAGCACGCCGTAAACGATGCCATATTTCAGCCGAACATTTAAATAAATCGCACCGAGCACCAGGCCTGTTAGCAACACCATAACGCCATACACAAAATCGCTATAAATCGCCGGATGCACCAAGGTAAAAAACAACGTTGTGCCTAAAATGATTTTCCAAGCTTGAATGCCGCGTTTAATCAACGGCTCAAACAAGACGGCGCGAAGCAAAATCTCCTCCACCAATGCGGTCATTACAAACGCCACCAACACCCGCATTGGATCAAGCTGCAAAACCCAAGCCACCAATAATGACAGGCCAACTAACACCACAAACAAAAGCGCATGACGACCGAACGAAGAAAAAGTATGGGTATAAAAATAGAACGCCGTAATTACCGCGAGCAGAAAAACCGCCCGCTCAACATCAAGATAATAAGCCCCAAAATCCAGATGAAAACCCGGCACGACCTTAGCAACCGCCAAACCGAGAATTGAAAAAACGAGAAGATGTATTGGTTTCAATTTTGACATATTCACCTTAACAAATTGGCCACTACAGAATCACTATTGAATAGACTGAAAAAAACGATGCATATCTTGTTCTTCGCGTAGGATGTGAACGATATAAACCTGTTGCTGATCGGATGTAATGCGATAAAAAATACGACAAGGATTGATTATGAGTTGCCGATAATCCAAGTCTGCCAGTTCGTTGGGAACTGAACCCATTTCAGGAAAATCAGCCAACAGCCGTGTTTTGCTGAACACCGTTTGCACCAATTTTTTAGCGGCGCTTGGTTTGTCTAGTGCAATGTAATCCGCTACGGCATCCAACTCAGCTAACGCGGTTTCTGCCCAGATTACGTCAGCCATTTTTGTAATTTCGCTTCAACATCGGTTTGGGAAACAACACGGCCTTGTTGAATAGCACGCTCACCACGCGCGATCCCTTCTAATAAACGCAGACGTTTTTGCTGAAACTCATAATCCTCGACATTAACCAAATAGGCCGCAGGCCGACCTTGTTCAGTGATTAATACCGGCTCATGTGTTGCATTTAAATCCGCCAAAATTTTAGTCGCTTGACGTTTTAACGTCGTCACCATTTCTGCTTTCATGTTTGACCTCAAATCTACAAACAAAGTATCACTATAGTAGCACTATTAGTCACTAAACCACAACCAGGCCTGGTACAGAACAACCATGTCATCTTGAGCGAAGCGAAAGATCTCAGCCGATTCATCGTTGGCACAAAGATACTTCGCCTACGGCTCAGTATGACGAGATTTTGCACCAGGCCTGGTAGTTGAGTTACAGGCATAAAAAACCCCGCTTGCGCGGGGTGAGGAGCATTATGACAGTTAACGCGAGTAGACGTTAGTGAAAGTTAAGTTCGCCGTCTTCCAGTTCAACGTGAATGGTTGAACCGGCAAGGAACTCGCCTTTTAGGATGCGTTGCGCCAGCGGGTTTTCTAACCGTTGCTGAATCACACGTTTTAGCGGACGCGCACCATACACGGGATCGAATCCGGCTTCGCCCATCACATCCAGCGCCGGAATCGACACATCGAGTTTAATATCCAAATCAGCCAAACGATCACGCAGACGTTGTAGCTGAATATCGGTAATCGCGCGAATTTGCGCTTTACCAAGCGGATGGAACACCACAATGTCATCAATACGGTTGACGAATTCAGGGCGGAAATGACCACCGACCACTTCCATCACCGCTGACTTCATCGCATCATAATTATCTTCGCCCGCCATCTCTTGGATAATCTGCGAACCCAGGTTAGAAGTCATTACAATTACCGTGTTACGGAAATCAACCGTGCGCCCTTGACCATCGGTTAAACGCCCGTCGTCCAGCACTTGCAACAGGATATTAAACACATCCGGGTGCGCTTTTTCGACCTCATCCAGCAAAATCACCGAATAGGGTTTGCGGCGCACGGCTTCAGTTAAATAACCACCTTGCTCGTAACCGACATAACCGGGCGGCGCACCAATTAAACGCGCAACCGAGTGTTTTTCCATAAACTCCGACATATCCAAACGCACAATCGCATCTTGGCTGTCGAACAGGAAATCCGCCAAGGATTTGGTCAATTCGGTTTTACCCACCCCTGTTGGGCCGAGGAATAAGAACGAACCATTCGGACGATTTGGATCAGACAATCCAGCGCGTGAACGACGAATCGCATCCGACACCGCTTTCACCGCTTCGTCTTGACCGACCACTTTCGCGCTAAGGCTTTCTTCCATACGCAAAAGTTTTTCGCGTTCGCCTTCCATCATGCGCGACACCGGAATGCCGGTCCAACGCGACACCACTTCGGCGATTTCTTCTTCCGTGACCTTGTTACGCAACAGGTGCATTTGGCCGTCACCTTCCGCTTCTGACGCTTCGGCGGCTTTAATTTTGGCTTCTAGATCGGGAATTACGCCATATTGTAATTCCGACATTTTGGCCAAATTACCTTCACGGCGCGCGGCTTCCATATCGGTGCGCGCTTTATCCAATGCCTCTTTATACTGTTGCGCACCTTGCAACGCGGCCTTGTCTTTTTTCCACACTTCATCTAGGTCGGAATATTGTTTTTCCAACTCTTTGATTTGTGTTTCTAAAATCTCCAGGCGTTTTTTCGAAGCCTCGTCCTTCTCTTTTTTCAGCGCCACCTGCTCCATTTTGCGC
>DIJW01000175.1 GCA_002421475.1 Thiomicrospira sp. UBA5634
ACGGTAAATCACATTCTGTTGATGGTCAAGTATTTCTATATCCCAATTTCCTTTCCAAGCGCTATATAAGGGTTGTGATGACGACATATTGACCGTTGATTCAGTTGTTTTTTGGCTTTGGGTTTGCACAATTCGATTTTGCCACAGCCAACGTAACGTAATTTTCTCGGTGCTGAGTTGGCTGGCATTTAAGTTAAAGCGTACATGCCGTATAAACTTGGGTACGTTTGAACCCTGCTGAAAAGTTTGTTCGGCATCACTGCTGGCACTTAATGACGTACTAAAAACAGCGGAACTTGGCACAATGTGTTGCCGTGTAACCGGCTCACTTAACAATCTTTCGTTAACATTCAACTCAGTCAAATCTTGACGTTCGCTGGCTGACAATAGGGCTAACGCATTATTATCTCCGGCTACAAGACTGGCCGGAGCAGAAGATAGTTCCGAGGTTAAAGTGGTTGTAGGTGCGGGGGCTCGTTGCAATAAGTTATCTAAATCACCCAAGCTAAAATGGTTTGAGTCTTTAATTATTAAAGCCGCGGTTGCTGCGCCGGCCAGTGCCGTCATAACAATCCACGTTGCGCGATAACGAAGGTTAGGGTTTTTATTGAGAGTCATCCCGGCTTGAATTTCATCTTGTGCTTGGAACCAACCTTGCTCAAAAAAGTGGCGCAACTCATCATCCCGACGAATATAACTTGGCATGTTAATAATCGGTTGCTTTTGCAAAGCTAAACGATAACCTCTCTTAAATGCGTGATGCTGATCAGGGCGTTCAAAAACAACCTCATTTTCTGCCATCAAATAAGCCTCTTTTGCGTTACTGATCCTCAAATAAGGCATCAGTAAATTCATTCGCATTAAACACACGTAAGTCGTCAATCGACTCTCCCACCCCGATAAAACGCAATGGAATGCCAAGTTGTTGAGCCAGTGAAAATATGATGCCACCTTTTGCCGTGCCATCGAGTTTGGTTAAAACTAAACCGGTTAATCCCATCGCTTGATGGAATTGTTTAGCTTGATTAAGGGCGTTTTGACCGGTTCCTGCATCAATCACTAACATCACTTCATGCGGTGCAGTAGCATCGACTTTGGACATCACACGTTTAACCTTTTTTAACTCTTCCATTAAATTGTTTTGAGTATGCAGGCGACCGGCCGTGTCAGCAATTAATACATCAATCTGTTTTGCTTTAGCCGATTGAATCGCGTCAAAAATCACCGCTGCAGAATCAGCACCATGTCCCTGGGCAACCACTGAAACATTATTACGAGCGCCCCAAGTTTGTAGCTGTTCAACCGCGGCTGCGCGAAAAGTGTCTCCTGCAGCCAACATCACCGATTTGCCGTCTTGTTGCAATTTTTTAGCGAGTTTGCCGATCGTGGTTGTTTTGCCGACGCCATTAACGCCAACCATTAAAATGACATAAGGTGTGTTTTGTTGAGGAATTTTTAACGGTTGATTAATGGGCTGCAATAATTCACGCAATTGTATTTTTAGCGAGTCGATTAATGCCTTCGGATCTTTCAATTCTTTGCGCGAATTTTGTGCGGTCAGGTTGGCGATAATGTGCTCAGTTGCATCAATACCAATGTCGGCGGTCAGCAACAGCATTTCAAGTTCATCGAGCAAATCTTGATCAATTTCTTTTTTTCCTAAAACCAAATTTGCTAAGCCATTGTTAAAGGTTTGCCGTGTTTTTGTCAGCTGAGTTTTTAATCGAGAAAATAGGCTTGATTGAACCTCAGTACCAGGCCTGATGTTCGACTCAACAACGGCTTGGCCGTCATTTTGTTTGGCGATATTGTCAGATTGCTTCTTGCGTAAAAAACTAAACATAGTATCCTCAAGGGCTGCAGTTACAAAACACCGTTCTAAGGCGTTTTCTCACTTGTAAAATATCAATCTCACCATTATAAATGAAAAAGAGTTTATACAGCCAAAAGGAAACCTGCTGATGAAAGCGATTTCGACCCTGTTGTTTGGTTTGATGAGTCTGAGCTTCGGAAGTCACGCGGCACTTTATCAAACCACGCTGGAAAACGGCATGCAAATTGTGGTGAAACAAGATCCGCGTGCGCCGATTGTGGTGCATCAAGTTTGGTATCGAGTCGGCTCAAACTATGAAGTTAATGGCCAAACCGGTATTTCGCATATGTTGGAACACATGATGTTTAAAGGCACTGACTCGGTTGCGCCAGGTGAGTTTTCTAAGCGGGTGTCGCAAATGGGCGGTCGCGAAAATGCATTTACTTCAGCCAACTACACTGCGTATTTTCAAGTGGTCGGTAAACAGCATTTAGCGGAAGTGATGACATTAGAGTCAGACCGAATGATGAACTTAGCGTTAAGTAATAAAGAATTTCAACCTGAACGTAATGTGGTGAAACAGGAACGTTTATGGTCGGTGGAAGATCGTCCAACCTCTAAGTTGTTTGAGCAGTTTAAAGCAACCGCTTATCTAAGCAGTCCGGATCGCCACCCAGTTATTGGTTGGATGAGTGATATTGAGCATTACAGCTTAGATGACCTCAAACGCTGGTATCAAAAATGGTACGCACCAAATAACGCGACCCTGGTAGTCGTGGGTGATGTTGATCCGCAAGCGGTGGTTGAGTTGGCTAAACAAACCTATGGTGTGTATCCGCCGCGTACCGTGAATCCACCGAAACCCCAATATGAAGTCGAGCAACAAGGGGTGCGCCGTATTGAACTTAAAGATGCTACGCCGGTGCCCAGTTTAGTTATGGGTTATCACGCACCCACTTTAGTGACCGCTACCCAAAGCTCAGACGTGTATGCTTTGTCGGTATTAGCGAGCATTTTAGATGGCGGTGATAGTGCGCGACTCAATAAAACATTAGTACGAGAACAACAAGTAGCCAGTTCAATTGGTGCGTTTTATCAAGCATTTGGTCGGCTAGGTTCGCAGTTTGTGTTTAGCGGGCAACCTAGTGAAACAACCAGTGTTGAACAGCTTGAACAAGCCATTCTGGCGCAAATAGAACGCTTACAAACCGAACTGATCAGCCCGGATGAGTTGGCGCGGGTATTA
>DIJW01000136.1 GCA_002421475.1 Thiomicrospira sp. UBA5634
AAAAACTATCAAATTGAGCAGCTATTAAAGGGTTTAGAGCCATCCACCCAACCGCTCCAACTGATCACGCAACTGGAAAATTTATTACCTGCCCAAGCTGGTTGGCACTTTGCCCTGTTTGACCAGCAAGGCCATCAATATTACGCCACCGACAACCGACTATTTGAGTTTCAGTTGACCGATCTAACGCGTATGCAATTGGTCAGTATTGATTTGGGCGGACGGCACTATCGCAGCTGGTTCCCTGCGGCTTTTTCACTGCATCAATGGCAGGTTTTGGCCTTATTAAATGTTGATCACCACGACCATTTTCACCAGTATTTTATGCAAATTTTATGGGCCACTTTATTGGTTGCCTTGTTTATGATTGCCGCATTGGGCTGGTTTGTGATTAACCGAGGTTTGGCTCCTTTGAGCCAAATGACAGAGTTGGCCTCAAAAGTGTCGGGAGAAAATTTGGGTGAGCGATTGGTATTGGAAAGCTTGCCGGAAGAGTTGCGTGAGTTGGCGGGCGTTTTTAATGCAATGTTAGATCGTTTGGAGGCGTCTTTTCAGCGCTTATCGCAGTTTTCTGCTGATATAGCACATGAGTTACGCACGCCGATTAATACATTACTGACTCAGTCACAAGTCGCGTTGACGAAACAGCGTTCAGTTGCCGAGTATCAAGATATTTTGGCGTCGAATATTGAAGAATTTGAGCGGTTAGGCCGCATTATTAGCGACATGTTATTTTTAGCCAAAGCGGATAAAGGTTGGTTAGTGCCGCAAACGGAAAAAGTACAGCTTGCGGCAGAAGCACAACGAGTGATTGATTATTATCAATTATTAGCGAGTGAACGTGATGTACAAATAGCTCTGAAAGGCGATGCGCAAGTCCATGGTGATAGTGTGATGTTAGGGCGAGCGTTGGCCAATTTATTATCCAATGCAGTACGTCACGCCGATTCAGGTTCAGTGGTTGAATTACGATTAAAACAAATGCCTGCTCAAGTGTTGATTGAAGTTGAAAACCAAGGCAAAGATATACCGCCGGAGCATTGGGCGCATTTATTTGACCGGTTTTACCGTGTCGAAAAAGCACGGTCAGCGGAAGAAGGCGGCGTTGGGTTAGGTTTGGCCATTACCCGCTCAATCGTGCAAGCACATGGCGGTAGCATCGAATTGTGTTCTGCAAATCAACATACCTGTTTTCGGATTAGAATCCCAACCCATTAAGATTTTAGTTAACTTTATGCTGGTTTAGGCTCAGTTTTTGTTCACCAGGCCTGGTTGGGCTGCCGGTTAAACGTAGCAGTAATTCGTTAATTTGCTGTTGTTTGCCGACCAACTCTTGCAGTAAAGGGCGAACCTGCTTCCAGTCACGAATATCACGAGCGGTTTGGGCATCCTCGGCTTTAACCAAGGTTTCAATTCGGCTAAATTGCTCTAGCAAAATATGACAAGGAATATGTTGATTGGCATTATGCAGCAATGCAATGTCTTCTTCATCCAGTGGTTTTTCTAACAGTGTAGAGTCAATTTTTAAAGACGTTTGCGCTAACTTTTCGAGATAAATCAATAACTCAATAATTTCACGTCGTTTAATGGCCGCCGCAACCAATTGAGGTTTAAGCTGCTGCCATTCAATCCAGGCTTCATATTCAAGATCAAGTTCTTCAGGTTCTACGCTGCCCATTTGTGCCGGTGTCATGATCTCAACTTCAAGGCGATCTTGGGTTTCTGTAGTGGCAAAAACACTCAAACTGAATAAACCCAATAGCAGGATTAACAGCCATTTAAATTGGAGCAAACGGGTATGTAATTGCATTTTTTAAACCTTTTATTGTTGTTTTTCAATTTTACAGCCGAGTTGATTTGCGATCAGTTCAGCACAAATAGATTTTGCCTGATTAAGCCCCACTACCGGTCCAAGCTTCAGTAAATACGGGTTTTGATTATTGCTTGTACGCGTTAACTCAAACGGCTGGTCTTGTTCCATTTTCTCAAACACCTTCGGGTACAGGCGTTGTAACACCGACATGACCATTTGGGCATTTTCGGCGCTGTAAAAATAGCCCAGATTAAGCAGATAAGTTGTAGTTGGCGTGTCAAAGTAAGGCCTTACTTCAAAAATATCGTCCGGGTAAATTTCAAAATCAGCTCCAACAACCAGCGTGCCGTTTGCACCGATTTCAATATTTAAACCGCCGTTACTTTTAAGTTTGTTTTTCTTCAAAAAGTTTTCATTTACCGTCAGTCGATAATAACCCGGCGGTATTTTGGTGAATAAAAAGAAACCGTCAAATGCAGTGTTTTCTTCATATTGATAACCGGTGCTGAGGTTGGTGAGTAACATGGGTACGCGGCCTTGTTCAATTGGCGATTCGAAAAGTTTTTGCACGTATTTAACCGTGCCTTCGACTTCACCCGCAGTAACAATCGGTATCTCAATCACTTTCACCAGGCCTGGTCGCGGTAAAAAAGAGATCCCGCTTTTTGACGGAATCCAGAAAGGATCGGTTAAAGACGCGGGATTCACTTGAATATCGGTTACTTGGGTATCGTAAAGCCCGGTAATAAATGCGGTGCCGTCTTCGCCGGTACGCGCACGGCGTCTAAATTGTAAACTTTCGACTTCGACGTTTTCCATTAGGGGTTCTTCTTCATCGAAAAACTGATTGTTATTTAAGTCCTCATATACCAAAGCAGATACTGCGCCGTAACTCGACATGCGTTGTGGACTGACAAACAATTGTTTGCGTAATGGATCACGGCCTAGACTGAAGCGTACAGTCAGTAAACCACTGCTAATATTTTCGGCATTTTGGTTGATATGTAGTGAAGCAGTGAAGTGATTGTGCATCCAGTTAAAGGTCACATTGTGACTGGTTGCGTCATCGAGAAAACTGTAGTCAATGCGGTATTCGGAACTGAATTCGGGGCTGATATTCCATAAAACATTAAAGAAACCGGCATTCACTTTGGTGTCCGGTGACAGGTTATATTGCAAACCGCTGCGAAAGAAATACTGATTGATGGCCGTACTAAGTTGTGTATTACCGCTAAAAAGGGTTTCAGTTTCTGCTGCCGCAGGCTGGTTAATATTGTAATTTAAATTATTCGACAGATTAATGCGTGCGTAGTTTCCACCTAAGTTAAACGCATAATTTTGTTTGCTGCTTTGATCATAATTATGGGTCTGACCGGCTTGGAAGGCGTAATTCAAACGCCATTTTTTGTGTGTTAGTAACGGACCGTTTAAACGCAACTGCTGGCTATACTCGATCGGTGAGGACAAATTGGTTGTGATGTTTGTTTTAAAGTCCTCCGACTGGCGATACAGTTCGTAATTAATTTTATGCGTTTTTGTCTGGCCGTATGCTCGAGCCAAATTAAATGCGGTTTTTGAACCCGCGTCCAGATCTTGTAAATGTTGCACATTCATCAAGGTGTTTAAGGCATAAAATCGAACCCCGGGCTGCACATATTGGTGGCGTTCGCCATCCATAAAATGGTAGCTGCTAAGGTCAGCGGTGACGGATAAATTTGGACCAAATCCTTTTTCAAGATGGCTGTTAAAACGATAATAGTCCTGCTGCGGAGTCTTATCTTCAACAAAATCATATAATTGACTGTCTTGTTTCGTTAATGAAACATCATAAATAAAACTGCCGCCAACCAGTGATGCCTGGGTAAGGTTAAAACTTTCAACAACTTCTTCGCGTTGACCTTGCGGACCATAAAAATTGAGCGTAAATACGTTTTCGCCGACAAATAATTGTTGGTCTAAAAACTGGTATTGACCATCTTCGTCTATGGTTTGTGACGCTAAAAAAATGCCGTTACGATAAAGTTCAACATCCCAGCCGGGTTGTTGCAAACCGATAAAATTAGTGGTGTTGGCATTGGTAATGCGACCGTAGGGGCGATTACTTAAACGAATGCCGACGTCATTACTGCTGGAAGCAATCTGGTTAATGCTAACCGGACTGATATCGCCCAGCGCGATTTGCGAGGCGTTTAGCGGCCCCAATAAATCCTGATCAATCGAATTGCGCTCTAATGCCAGCCGAAAATTAGTTGTCGTTTTTTCTTCTAAATCAGGACTGTAACTGGTGTTAAGAAAATATTTTCCGGTCATGTAAGCGAGGTCACCGGCACCTAATACCGAAAGACCATAACGTTGATTTTGCGCATAATCTTGCTGTGCACTGAGTTGTACATCGGCAAAAATCGGCGAGATCAGGCGGTAAGGTTCATCTTCGCGAGGATATTGTGCTTCAACCTGGGTGTTAAAACTGTTGCCATGTCGATTACGCCGTAATAATCGATCCTGAATTGGCAGGCGTTGAGAGGGCATCAGTTGCATACTCATCGAGCTAAGGTTGACGTTATATTTAATCCCAAACCAACTTAACGCTTGCGGTAACGGCACGTAAAGTTGGCCACCAATAACGGCGACCTCGGATTTTTGCAGGCTAAAAGTTTGGTTGGCCGCCAGAATTTGGTAGATCGAGTTGACGGCGTCAGTTTGAATTTGGAACAAATTAGTTGGGCGAATAAACCAGCCGTCGGCGGTTAAATGATCCAATTGTTCAGGATTTTGTGCGGCGTTGAGGTTAAGCTGGATCGGAAAATCCAACACTTGTAACAAGTTTTCCAGATCAACGAGTAATTGATCATCTCGCTCAAGCAGGGTCAGTTCCCCTAGTTCTAATCGATCAACGGTCACTAAGATAAAAAGTTCGCGTTGGCTTTTGAGATTAAGTTCGATGGCGGTGATTAATTGTCCGGTCATCGGGTCAAAATACAGCACAGGCTGTTCAGCCGCAGCGGCATGACCGGNNACCACACAAAAGCGCTACCCGCCACTTCATCAATAATTAACAGATCTGATAATTAGAATGTCGGCATATTTTGGCGGTAATCAATCTCAAGTTCATCAAACACACGTTTATTAAACTCGTTGTCGCCTTCATACACTACTTTATACAGGCCTGGTTTAAGTTGATTTTTTTTCAGGCCGATAAAAATTGAACGCTGATTGATTTCGCGATAAATCGCCACGTTGTTAATGAAGTTTAATTCTTCATAAGGGGCGTTTAATGTCGGGCGCCATAACACAGTGACTTTACCAAAACTGCTGAAGTTGCCTTCACGTGAAATATCGACTTGTAAACCGACATTTTTGCCTTCGTCCTGCACTAGTTTTGCATCATTAATACTAGCCGACACACTGACTGCGCCTTGGCGAACTTGCACCGGAATGGTAAAACCCATCATCATAAAAAGCTTAATTTGTGCACTATCAGGGTTCTGTTCAAAAATGGCAGCATCAGGTAACTCAACAAACGATAAATGGCTACGGTATTCGCCACTGGCCAAATCCGCCGGCTTT
>DIJW01000058.1 GCA_002421475.1 Thiomicrospira sp. UBA5634
ATACCCAATCCAGCTTATCGGAGGCTACTTGAATACGTAATCCGGCCGCCGAGTTCGCAAGCACCAGGCCTGAATCGTCCAACGCATCTTCCAAACGTTCTAATGTTTGCGTAATATCTTGCGCCGTCGTTTTGGGGTGCTCTGTTTGCACTAAAGTTAGTAAATGCGCTTCGCTGATCGGTTGATCACTGGCAAATACCAAGGCGGAAACAATTGCATACAGTTCTGAGTTATTCATAGACACCGATTATTACACTCATGATTACCCTTTGCATTACGCGGCGCGTGACAACAAAATATCGCTAAATGCGTGATCTTGTTCAAGCTGAATCTGTTGCTGGCGCAGTAACTCTAAAATCGCAATAAATGTCACGACGATACCTACTCTNNCTTGCGCAATCAACAAAGTCATCAAAGAAACCGGTTGGCGGGTTACGTTTTTTAAGATCAATTCAATTTTATCCGCAATTTCAATTGGCTCTTCAACAACATGATGGGCTTGTTTGGTTAACGCACGCTGTAATACGTTTTCCATTGCCGCCACTAATTCATCCCACTCAATGCTTGCTTCTACATTCGGTGGTGGTGGCACTTCGACTACAATCGGCCATATATCACGCCCGACGATTTTTAAACTATCCAACCACCGTGCGCCCTGCTGATAGGCTTCATATTCCATCAGTTTATGTACTAATTCCGCGCGTGGATCGTCCGCTTCTTCTTCATCCTCCTCCAGGCTAGGAGGTTTAGGCAGTAATAAACGTGATTTAATTTCAGTCAACCAAGCCGCCATAAACAGATATTCGCCCGCCAGCTCTATATCGAGCTGCTGCATTAATGCGATGTAATCTTGATATTGGCGTGCAATTTCAAACACCGGAATATCTAAAATATCAAACTTATTGGAGCGGATTAAATAAGACAATAAATCCAGCGGGCCTTCAAAATCGGTTAACAATACCTTGAGTGCATTCGGCGGTATATACAACCCCTTGGGCGGATCAATAACCGGCTCACCCTGCACAATCGCCAATGGCAAAACTAACTGAATGGCCGGCTGATTTTTATCCATTACTAGAGCACACCGACAAGATTAAACAGCAATTGCTGTAAAAAGGCATAAGGCCCCATTAAAATCGGTCCTAAAAACCCAAAGAACAGCAACCCAAACAAAATAAACAAGCCATAAGGTTCAAGTTTATTGTATTGCCAAGCCAGTTTTCGCGGCAAAAAAGCCGATAAAATCCGGCTACCGTCTAAAGGCGGAATCGGCAGTAAGTTCAACACTAATAAAATAATATTGATACTCACCCCGGCAATGCCGCTGTAAATCATAAACTGCCCAATTTCCGGTGCGGACGCCAATAACATATAACCGGCTTTTAATACCAATGCCCATAAAAACGCCATGATTAAATTCGCCGTGGGTCCGGCGATAGCCACCCAAGCCATACANNGCGCGGATTACGCAAGTTTTGCATGGTCACCGGCACGGCTTTCGCCCAGCCAAACAAAAACCCGCCGAAAAACAGCAGCAGGCCTGGTACTAAAATCGTACCGATCGGATCAATATGTTTTAACGGATTCAGCGTCACGCGCCCTAACATGCGAGCCGTTTTATCGCCGAGCTTTTCCGCCATCCAGCCATGCGCCGCCTCATGCAACGTAATGGCAAAAATAACCGGTAACGCCCAGATAGACAACTTCTGCAATAAAGTTAACTCCGCCAACGGAATCATGCGTTAAACACTCCCTGCCCCTGTCTGACTAAAACCGGTTCGTCTTCGCTAAAATCAATAATAGTGGTGGGTTCATAACCACAAAAACCGCCGTCAACAATCGCGTCCAAACTATGACCTAAAGTTTCTTTAATTTCCCACGCATCCGTCATCGGAAACTGCTCGCCCGGCATAATTAAACTGGCGGTCATTAAAGGCTTGTCAAAATAGGATAATAAGGATTGCGTGATTTTATTCGGTGTAATGCGTAAACCAATGGTTTTACGTTTAGGATTTTGAAGCCGTCGCGGTACTTCACGACTTGCTTCCAAAATAAAGGTATAAGGCCCGGGTAAATGCGACTTTAAATAACGAAACTGGACATTCCCGACTTTGGCGTAATGGGATAAGTGGCTTAAATCATGACACATTAACGTGAGGTCATGTTTATCTGACAATTGGCGAATTTGGCGAATGCGATCCGCGCCTTCTTTGTTATCCAATAAACAGCCCAACGCATAACCTGATTCGGTCGGATAAGCGATTAAACCGCCTGCTTCCAGCACCTCAACTACTTGTTTTAATAAACGTTCTTGCGGGTTTTCTGGGTGTACACTAATAAAAATACAATCTGTCGCCATCTAATTTGAATCCGAAAAAATTGTGCAAATTATAGCAGGCTGCGCTCTACCGCATCCTACAAAAAAGCGTTAAAAATCGGTACTACGCCCTCCGGCAACGGCGCTAACCACCCCAAGTTTCGCCAGCGGTGTTCAGGGCTGTGAAAATCTGAGCCAAGTGATGCATAAAACCCATAACGTTTGGCACGATCCGCCATGCCAACTGACTCCGACGTTCGATTGGGTGATGTCACCACTTCAAGCCCTTTACCACCGGCTTCAGCGAAA
>DIJW01000152.1 GCA_002421475.1 Thiomicrospira sp. UBA5634
ATATGTGTAACTATCACGAACGTTTTAACCAAGCGGATATAGATGCGTTGTTTAAACCGACATTAAACAGTTAGGATTGTGAAAACTATAGCGAACCCAAACTCGTCATTAAAAACCAGCTCCAAACGCTCATTTACTCATTGTAAACTCTGCTTTTTCCAATAAAAAAGCCCGCTAATGCGGGCTTTTTGTTTGCAAGCTAGGTTAAATTAGAATGAAAATTCAACCGATACGTTAGCTGCTAAAGAGTTTTCAACATCTTCACCGAATTCAAATGAATTCGCCGCTACGTCAACACTCAAGAAACCAAGCGTCACACCACCATGCATACGTGACATTTTGTTGCCCGCCGCTTCTTTGGTGTAACCGACACGTAAGTCAGGCAAGAACCAACGATTTGAAGCGTAAGATGCCGACACACCCGCCTTTTGCGTTTCTAAACCGGTAATATCCAAGGTTTTGGTTAAATCGGCAAAACCGGCAAACGTCCAACGACGGTTTTGTGAATAGGTCGCCGCTTCTAAACGTGCTTTAGGTTCAAACGTAATGTCTTTAGTTAATACGGCTGAAACTTCAGGCGCGATAGATAACGCATTAACCACATTATAGTTAAAGGTTGGCGAGTTAACGTTTTCAACACTTAAACCCAACAAGAAGTTTTTAGCAATATATTGCAACCCTAAATCAACGCCCATTTGGGTATCAGTATTTTCAAAGGTGGTAACTTCTTCTAAACCGTTTGAAATTTGATCACCAAAATCATCAGCCGTGTTATTTAAAATATTATCAAAACCTAACCCGTAATGATTAAACTGCGCGGTCATGGATTTGAAACGGATACCGGCATTAATTTGCGCGTTCTGGGGCTTAAAGAAACGATTTAAATCGGCTGAATAACCCAAAGATAATTCTGACATCGCAAACGCACTGAAAACCATTGCATTACCTGAAGCTACAGTCAGTACAGGGGGGGTAGTTCCAACAGCTGTTACATTAGAGTCCGCGTAACGAATCATATTTACGGTTGTTCCGCCCGTTACCGAAGCCGCGACCATATAACCGCCAAAACTGGTGGTTTGCACTACCAATGGCATCGAACCACTCGCTTTGACAGCCATACTTAAATTTTCATTGGCCTTAAAAAAAGTATTTAAAACATTTTCGGCATCCGCTTCCGCATCACCTACTGAACCGTAAGTCGTGCTTTCAATACGCTCAATTTCAGATTGCAATGTATCAAAGTTATCACCGACATCACTCACACCAAAAAACTCGGCATCAATACCCAAACTCATACCCAAGCCGACTTCGCGGTTGGTGACGTCACCGGCTAAAAAAGCCGGGTTTTTAAAGTTAGAGAACATGGTGTGGTTGTTACCCGCGTCGCCATAACCCAGTACTGAACCTTGGTTATGGAAGCTCGATGCCATTGCACCGCTTGATATAACGCCGGTGACTGCCACGGCTAATAATTTACGTTTTAACATGCTACATCTCCTTGAGCATTTTAGATTTGCAACGTTTCAGCCGTAGCTCGCTTAAGCGACTGCTGCAGTTTGCATAATTAAACCACATTCTATTCAGGGTTGGTGTTGTTTTAAACCCAATAGCTATGTTTTTATAGGTTTTTAATCCGTTTGTTTACGTGTAAACACCCAATCTTTTTCATTCGATAAGTCCGGGGCAAATGTGTAACCGTCGTAATCAAAATATTTCAGGTCTTCGACCTGTTCAATTTGATGATCTATCGCATAACGCACCATTAAACCGCGCGCGCGTTTGGCAAAAAAGCTGATCATTTTATATTGACCGTTTTTCCAGTCTTTAAACTGCGGCGTGATCACATCGCTATTCAGTAACTTGGGTTTAATCGCTTTAAAGTATTCATTGGAGGCCAAATTAACCAGGGGTTTGCCGCTTTGCGGTAATAGTGCATTAAGCGCTTCGGTGAGTTGATTGCCCCAAAACGCATATAAATCTTTGCCTTGGTCATTGTCTAATTTGGTGCCCATTTCTAACCGATAAGGCCGCATTAAATCCAGCGGGCGCAATAAGCCATATAAACCGGATAAGATTCGCACATGATTCTGTGCATAATCCAGGCCTGGTTGATGCAAACTCGCCGCATCCAGTCCTAAATAAACATCGCCCTTAAACATTAAAAGCGCTTGTTTTGACACGCCATCATCGGCGGTGGGAGAGCACCAGGCCTGGTTACGCTGATAATTCAATTGCGCTAAATCATCACTAATATGCATAAGCTGTGATAAGTCGAGCGGCCCCAGTTGAGTCAAGCGTTCGATTAACCGGGCGGACTGCGTCAAAAAATCTGCCTGCGTATAAGGCAAAGCCGGATTACGCGGCGTTTCATCCAGCGATTTAGCGGGCGAAATTAACATAAGCATGACGTAACTCCTCGATAACAAATGTAGCAACAAAAACGCCCGGCGTGCCGGGCGTTGTGAGCTCAAATCAAATTAAACTGTCGGTTTAATGCCTTGCGCTTCTAAGAAATGACGCAATGCCATAATGTCATCTTTGCTTTCAATGTCGTGACCATGATGAGGTGTGCTAATCGCTAATTCTGCACCGTTCAACACAATTTTGGCGCGACCGTGGTGAGAGGTGTCAATCGTGGCACCAAAATGCTCCAACGCAGAAGATAATTTTTTCCAATCGACATTCGCTGCGATTGGGTGGGCGTAAATTTTTTCGATCATGGCATCATGTTTATGGCTCATAAGCTTTCTCCAGGTTAGTTTAAGGGTATTCAAATTCAATATAATTTAATGAGTGATTATATCACTAGCACCAGGCCTGGTGGTTGCACATAGTGCTTCAATTTGTTAGGGTAAAAAAGACTTTTATGACCCGGGAGAACAAATGAGAGGTTTCGTTTTTTTATTAACCTGCTTCATCAGCGGCCACGCGTTAGCTATTGTGAATATAGAAAACTTACGCATGGATGAAAATAAAATCGGTTTTTCTACCAGCACCACCGTGAGCGCCAACGGTAAACGCGGCAATACCGAAGAAGATAAATATGCCTTAAACGGCGGCATTCAGTGGATTAATCACGATCGGCAACGTCGCGATTTATTATTATTTAGTGCCAAACAAGATCAGGCAAATGGTGATACTTACTCTGAGGCCTATTTTTTACACCTGCGCCACACCGAACAATTAACCGAGGATTGGGCATGGGAAACCTATGTGCAACATCAA
>DIJW01000187.1 GCA_002421475.1 Thiomicrospira sp. UBA5634
CACACAAAGCTGCAACAAGAACATAAAGATGCCGAACGCATTTATGAGAAGTTTGTGCGGCCGTCGTCGCAAGATATTGTTGGCTTTAAAAGCTATATTTCGCCGGCCTCGATTTTTAACGGTGATTTGTTGCTGGCGCGAATTCAGCCTTCGGGGGATGCGTTAATTTTATTGGGTGACTTTACCGGCCATGGTTTAAGTGCGGCGATTGGGGTGATTCCGGTGGCCGAAATGTTTAATGGCATGGTTGCTAAAGCGCGCAGTGTGCCGGAAATTATTGTCGAGATAAACTGCAAACTGCATAAGATTTTGCCGGCACATTTATTTTTTAGTTGTGCGATTTTACAAGTCTCGCCTTCGCAGCAAAAAGCCCGCATTTTTAACTGCGGCATGCCGGATGTCTTAATGACCAGGCCTGGTGAAGGGGTAACCCGTTTTAGTTCGCGTAATTTACCCCTGGGTGTTGTCGATAGTAAACGGTTGGATTTATATCCCGATACGGTCAAATTAACAGGTAATGAATCATTTTATTTATTAACCGATGGGGTGATTGAGTCACGCAATCCGGACGGTGAAATGTTTGGTTATCAGCGTGTGGAGCAAGCCTTAATGTCTTCGGCTGAGGATGGAATTGAAGCTTTGATTGAACATGCATCTTTGTTTTGTGACGGCCAATTTTTTGAAGATGATGTTAGTATTGCCAGCTTGCAAACGGCTGAGATTTTAAATTATAACTATATAGATTCATTAGAAAAATTGTCTAAGTCGGCGCGTTGGAAGTTGAATTTTAAGTTTGATCATCAGTCGTTAAAACAGATGGAACATCCAATGGAAGGGGTGGTCGATGCCATTATGGTGGTGCAGCCTATTCCGAGTCATAAAGAGCGGCTGTTTATTATTTTGGATGAGCTGTTCAATAATGCGTTAGATCATGGCGTGCTGAAGTTAGATTCATCACTTAAACAACACGAGGACGGTTTTTTAAAGTTTCTGACGAAACGTCAACAAATGCTGGAAAATTTAAAAAGCGGTTCGATAGAGTTGCACATTAGTCATAAACCGCTCGGCGATTATGAGGGTGAATTTACGATTAAAGTACATGACAGCGGTGAGGGTTTTGATTATAAAGCCACGCTTGAAAATCCGGGTAAGTCGTTGTTTTCCGGTCGCGGTATTATGCTCACGCGCTCTTTATGTCAGAGTGTGACTTATCAAGGTAAAGGCAATGCGGTTACGGCAACCTATCGTTGGAGTTTACGCCCTGAGCGCGTTGTTGATTAGTTTTAGAGGGGTGATGTTATTTCACCCGCTTTTCAGTCAGGGTTGCTGATTCGGTGCGGGCGAACTTTATAGGGAGGAGTTAGGTGTTTTGCACCACGATTTTGGGGAAAGCGGCAGAATAATTTCGTTTTGCTTGCGCGATCGAAGCACTAATTTTGTGTGCCATCTGACGATACTTATTGGCTAAAGCGGATTGCGGATCATGCACCACAGTTGGGGCTCCCACATCTGCTTGCAGGCGAATTTGCATATCAAGCGGCATTGCACCAAGAAATTCGACACCATATTGCGCCGCCATGTTTTCACCGCCATGTTCTCCAAAAATTGCTTCTTCATGCCCGCATTGACTGCAAATGTGGGTACTCATATTTTCGATGACACCCAGCACCGGAATATTCACTTTCTCAAACATTTTCAGTGCTTTTTTAGCATCAATCAACGCTAAATCTTGCGGGGTGGTGACAATCACCGCGCCGGTCACCGGGATTTGTTGTGCCAGGGTTAATTGAACATCACCGGTGCCGGGTGGCAGGTCGATAATCAAGTAATCTAGGTTTTGCCATGCAGTTTCACGCAACAGTTGGGTGAGGGTTTGAGTGACCATCGGGCCACGCCAAATCATCGGTGCATCTTCCTCAATCAGAAAACCAATCGACATGGCTTGTAAGCCATATGCTTGCATCGGTTGCATTGATTTGCCGTCTAGAGTTTCGGGTTTGCCTTTTAAACCTAATAAAGTCGGTACACTTGGACCATAAATATCTGCATCCAAAATCCCAACTTGTGCGCCTTCTTGTTGTAGCGCTAACGCTAGGTTAATACTGGTGGTTGATTTACCGACCCCACCTTTCCCGGAAGCAACAGCAATAATATTTTTGGTCTGTGCGAGTGCGTTAACATTCGGTTGGGTTTGGTGTGACGTCACTTTTAATTGGTGATGAATCGTTAAGTCGGTAATGTCAGTTAAGTCATTCAGCGCTTGACGCAGTTGTTGTTCAAATTCGGTCTGTAACTGTTTTGCCGGATATGGCCACACCACGTTAAGTTGCAACTTACCTTGTTTGAATTGAATATCACTGATTTGTTGAGCCGATATAAGGTCTTGCGACATATAGGGCAGAGTGAGTTGGCTGAGGCGTGATTCTATAGTCTGTTTGAGTGCGGATGGTAGGCCGTCACCGAATAAGCGGTTTAATAATCCCACGTTTTTGATCCTATTATTTAGTAGTTGACCAATTTTATCAGGAATTAAGGTTTGTACCAACCACCAGGCCTGGTGGCGGCATGATTATTCAATGTATTAGTCCAATAAAGCTAGTTGACGTTCGTCTACTTGATCTTGGTTAATGCGGCTTGCGGTTGGCCCACGTTGATTACGATACTTTGCATCTTCACGTTTGTTATAAGGCTTGTCAGCCGGGCTTGATAGGGTTTCAAAGTTAATTGCGCAAATATCCATGCCCGGACGTAAAGCGAGTGGCAGTTTGCCACTGTTAAAAATCTCTAATACGATTTGGCCTTGCCAGCCTGGATCAATTCGGTGTGCGGTAACATGCACCATCAGGCCTAAACGTGCCAGACTTGACCGACCATCTAACCAGCCGACCAAGTCATCGGGAATCGAAATGGATTCAAGGGTTGAGGCTAAAGCCAATTCACCGGGATGCAGGAAAAACGCTTGCTGCTCTTCAATCACAATTTCGTTACCCATGACTTTGTCGAGCAAGGTTTGTACTTCTTCACGCGGGCCGGATAAATCAATAAAAGGCGCGGTGTGATCGTTAAATACACGAAAACGATTGTCGAGACGTAAATCAACACTGATCCCTTTAATTTTATTGGCCGGTGGTTCGGGTGTGATACTGATGCGGCCGGCTTTAAGGGCGATGGATATGTCTTTGTCGCTGAGTTTCATGTGATGAGCCTCCGGCTGTTAGTGATGTTTAGGTGGCGAAGCGAGTGATAACGTGACACGGCGATTCGCTTTTTTATGATGAAATTCAATGCGCCCTGGGAATAAATCTAACTCCTCAATTAACCAGATTTTCACTTCATGGTCGTTGGTATTCCACTGATAAAAACGCGCGTTGACATTGCTTTTATAATTAAGGTGGGTTTTGGTAGAGCGGTTAATCACGCTAAACTTTACCGGTTGTTGCTGTTCTTCATCTTGTAGCATAAGTGCGGGTAGTGGCATGTTTTGTTGGGCGTAAAATTGCAGGGCGTACACGATAGAAACCATGTCATAGGCATAGGTTTGTACCGGCCATGAACGGTTTTTTTGCGGGTATTCAATGCGTTGTTGTTCAGCGTTATAGATTAAGTCGGTAATAATATTGACGGTGCGATCAGGGTAACGACGCGTGAGATCCTTGTGATAACTCATCCAAGTTAATTGCTGTTCATTATTTATTAATCTAATGGTTTCGATGCTGGATTCATTGATAAAGCGTTTTGCCCAGTTCGGTGGATTTGCAACGCTTATTAGTTCGCAATCTTGGTTTGTGCATTGCATCTGGTGGTTTGCTTTGCCGACATTAAAGCCCATTAGACGTACCGCAAACTCGGCTTCAAAGCTATTGAGCGCCCAACTTTGAGCATGCAGGCCAAACGGAAAACACAGTAACGAGCCGAGCGCGCTGATTAACCAACGCTTACTTCGCATCCGTAAAATCCTCAAATTGCAGCGGGTTTAGTAAAGGTTGACCGTGCCACCAGGCCTGGTGGTGCTGAAAACTGAGTAAGCCCTGCGCAAATAAATTAACTGCCAACGGATAAGCGCGATGCTCTAATTGGTGAACTTTTTGTTGCAAGGTTTTAGCCTTGTCTGCTGGTTCAATTGTCGTTGAGGCTTGGATGACAATCGGGCCGCCGTCGAGGTCCGCGGGG
>DIJW01000059.1:0-9907 GCA_002421475.1 Thiomicrospira sp. UBA5634
TGAAGCAAAACGCGCGGGGATAATTACATTGAATGACATAGTCAGACCTTTCTCAATCAGGCTTCAAATAAGGACGCGAGTTAAGACTTCAACTTGCGATAATGTTCGGCTTCTTCTGCCGTAATTTGGCGTGCTTCTTCTTCCAGCATAATCGGAATGCCATCACGAATCGGGAACGCTAAATTTGCAGCGGTAGAAATTAATTCATCGGTTTTTTTATCGTAAACCAATTTAGTTTTGCTGATCGGGCAAACCAAAATGTCTAACAAATTTGGATTAATACTCATGGAGTTGAGGTTCCTTGTAATTTAGGATGCTGCAAAATACGCATGAGCAATGCCTGCTCAAATTCAGCCGAACACTGCGGCTGAACTGCCAACACCCACCAATTAGGGCGTGCAAAGGCCTGACATTTTACCGCATCTTTGGTTGTCATCAATAACGGTTTTTCAGCATCCAGATCATTAAAATCAGATGGCTTAAAGGCATGATGATCGGCGAATGCCAAGGGTTTAACCTCAACACCCAATTCTGCCAAGGTGTCGTAAAAACGCTGTGGGTTACCGATTCCGGCGACCGCGTAAACTTGTTGCCCGCTAAAGGCGGTTAAATCACGCGTTTGTTGCGGATCTTGTAAAGCATATAACGACTGAGGGCGTAATTGCATATTACCGACCAAAACCTCGTTATTCGCGACGAAATCGCTCGGTGTAAGCCCATTAAATACAATCGCATCGACCTCTTGCAGTCGCTCAACCGGCTCTCTCAATGGTCCCGCCGGCAAACATAAACCATTTCCCAAACCATGCCATCCACGACGGCTGTCCAGCAAGACAATTTCAATATCTCGAGCTAACGCATAATGTTGCAAACCGTCATCACTGATCACCACATCAAGCTCAAACTGCTCATTTAACCTAGCTAAGGCTTCAGCACGTTTCGGTGACACAACAATCGGACAACTTAATGCCTTGGCCAATAAAACCGGTTCATCACCAACCTGCGCAGGATCAGATAATGCTGTCACCACCTGTGGCCAATGTGACGATTTGCCGCCATAACCACGACTGATAATGCCGACCTTTAATCCTTGACGAACCAACAAATTAACCAAGTACTGAATAAACGGCGTTTTACCTGAACCGCCAACCACAATATTACCAACTACAATCACCAGGCCTGGTGATGTCGGTTTAGCAGCGCGAAAAGCAATTAATCGACGACGTGCTAACACACACACCAGCCAAGCCAGTGGTGACAATAACCAACTGCGCCAATCCGGTTTTAACCAGAATTTTGGCCAACTCATGACAATAAACTCATTAAGCTACAATAACCGCGTGTCATTACCCTACTCACACTCAACTTTTCAAATCAATTTAGGCCGCTAGTTTAGCATGTTTATGCTGTATTCATTTCGAACAACCCCGGATGGATTTCGGCTAACGCTACCGCTGTGATTAACGCCGATTGTCTATCTGAGACTTGAATAACCCAACAAACTTTGCGAATATAACCTACCGATTTTCGGCTTAAAAACGCTAAACTCACGCTATTCACCTTAGAGCGGATCACATTATGACAACCACGCCTTTAAAACCTTTAACCGAAACACCACGCCACGCCGCCGGTGAAACGAAGACTGAATCACAGATGGAATTAAATGCCGAAGTAAATAATGCCTATTTGCACGTGATAACGCGCTTAACTTCTGCGGCAGATCAACGTGATCATCAAACCGCTAATCACGTTAAACGAGTCAGTGCGTTTTCAGAAATTTTGGCTAAAAAAGCCGGCTTGCCGGATGAACAAGCACGCCTTATCGGACTCGCGACACCGATGTATGATGTCGGTAAAATCGGCATTGCCGATGAAATTCTGCTCAAACCGGGCAAACTCAGTGCCGAAGAATTTGAAACCATGAAAAAACATGTGCAGATTGGCGGCGACATCCTCGCCGGTAGCGGTTCTAAACTGCTTGAGTTAGCGCGTGAAATTGCTTTAACCCATCACGAAAAATATGATGGCACAGGTTATCCGAAAGGGTTAAAAGGCGATGAAATTCCACTTGCGGGTCGCATTGTGGCCATTACCGATGTATTTGACGCCCTCACCTCTAACCGACCTTACAAAACGGCTTGGGCAATCGACCAAGCACTCAATTTACTTACCGCCGAAAAAGGCCAGCATTTTGACCCAAATCTGGTTGAGTTATTTTTACAAGCCATGCCGGAAATGATTGAAGTTATTCAGCGTTATCAAGATAAGTTTTAACCGAGTCTTGTTTAACCGAACATTGATGATGAAACCAACGCCGTTGTTGCTGTCGTGCCAACGCCATTTGTTGCCAATCCAAGGCGGTCATTTTAATTTGAATCGCACCGTCACACGCCGTATTTAACCAACGTGCGCCCTGCTGTTCAACCCGTTCAATTACCTGCGACTGCGGAAAACCAAACCGATTTTCATATCCCGCACTAAACAACACCAATTCAGCCTGTAAAGTTTGCAACCAGGCTTGGTGGGTAGAATGTTTACTGCCATGATGTCCCGCGATCACTAACTGCGCTCGCAAACGCTCTGGCGGATAATGCTGAATCAACTGTTTTTCATGTCGGGCACTTAAATCCCCGCTAATCATTAACGCCTGTTCACCAATGCTCACTCTTAACACGCAAGAATGATCATTGTGATCATTCACCTTAAATAAACCCGGCGCTAACACTTCAAACTTAACCCCATCCCACCACCAGGCCTGGTTGGCCTCACATGCAATAAACTTTGCCAAGTTAAGCCGCTGCGGTTGACCGGTTAACGCCTGTTTAATTGACCAATCATTCATTAAACTAACCGCACCGCCGGCATGATCTTGATCCGCATGACTGATCATTAACATATCAATGTGTTTAATCCCGCGCGAACGCAGATAAGGTGTTATCGCAATCTGCGCCGCATCAAACTTTGCACCCCACTTTGGCCCTGCGTCATACACCAATACGTGTTGAGCGGTTTCCAACACCAGTGCCTGACCTTGCCCGACATCCAATACACTCAACCACAACTCACTTGGGGCAGGACGTTGCGGCGTGTTCGGCCAAAACAAGATCAAAACTAATAGCGTCAATGCCGCCAAACGTAATGCCAAACCTTTTAACAGCACTGCACTAAACAGCGCGATATAAAGCAACACCACTTGCCAAAATGCTAACGGATACAAACTCCAATAGGCTTGCGGCCAACTTGCCACCCAAACCAAAAACGTCCACAAACCCAACCATAAACCATCCATCATTGGCATAATCCATGCCGCTAATGACGGTGAAAACAAATGCAAAATCGCGGTAAACAGCAATAAGGGCAAACCAATAAAACTGACAAACGGCACCGCGATTAAATTAGCAACTACGCTATACAGCGGGATTTGTTGATAAAACCACCACAAAGCCGGAATTAAACCAATCGACAACACTAATTGAATCGCCAACATTTGCTGCCAAGCGGATAGGCGTTGCGCCCAAGGCTGACTTAACCATAAAAAAATTAACCCGACCGCCAAAAACGACAACCAAAAACCCTGCGCCAAAACACTCGCCGGTTGCCAAGCAACCACCACAAAGGCGGCCAACATTAATACCGGCCAAGGCTGAAACTTGCGCCGCAACAATAAAAACACCACCCCCACCAACACCATTAACCACGCACGTTGCGTCGGAATCGAAAATCCGGCCAACATCGCATAACCGCTGGCAAACACTAAAGCTCCGGCTGCCCCAAACCATTGCATCGGCCAGGTTTCAAACCGTTTAACCGGTAATAACCAAACCACACGCCCGAATGCAAAACCGATCAATGCCACCAATACCAGATGTAACCCGGATATCGCCATCAAATGAATCGTACCAGTTTTACGTAACACCTCCCAGTGTTCAGGCGTTATCTCCTGTTTATCGGCATACAATAACGCTTTATACAAACCGACGAATTCTGAATCCTGCCACAAAGCTTGCCAACGTTTTGCCAGTGATTCACGCAACATCGACAAACTGAATCGCTGCTCCAATCGTTGCGCCTGCTCAAGCTGCACAATATAACCCTGTGCTTTTAACCCTTGCTGATGTGTCCAAGCCTCATAATCAAAGCCACCCGGATTTATCGAGCCATGAAGTGGTTTTAAACGCACCGCCATGCGCCACACATCACCTGCTTCCGGCTGCCAATCACAACGGTAACAACTTAAACGAATTCGAGGTTGCGGCCACCAGGCCTGGTAAGTTTGTTGATCAGCCGAATAAACACGCTGTAACTTGACTTCGAAACGTTGCATTGCAATCACATCCGATGTCGCCGTACGATTTTCTACCAACCCTACAATCTCAGCTTCAATCCAAATAGGCTGAGCAAAAATTTTTTCCGGCAACGGCGGATTAAAAAACACCGCCAAACTGAGGACAATCCAGCCTATAATAACCCCCGCAGAAAAATGGCCAATTCGATTTAATTGTGCATAATGCGCAACGAACCAGCCATGCAATACCGGGATAAGCCATAATGAACTCGGCCACTCACTAAGTTGGTATAACCCAACTATTGAGCCGACAAACCCTAGTGAAAACCAGATAAACATGCCAAGAAAATTCCTAAGACGTTACATTCCAGATCCACACAAATTCTCCAAAATAAAAGGCGTGAGTTATATTGCACATTGGTTGCAAGACCCGAACCTATGGCATTTGAATCGCGAATCCGTTGCCAAAGCTTTTTTTATCGGTTTGTTTTGGATGGCGATTCCAATCCCTTGGCAAATGTTGGTTGCTGCATTATCCGCTATCCTACTTAGGGCTAATTTAGCATTAAGCGCTATGCTTGTGTGGATAAGTAATCCATTAACAATGGGACCAATCTTTTATTTTAACTATCGAATTGGCAGTATCTTACTCGGCGAACGTGCCCGTGAAAGTCTGAACTTTGAACTCAGTTGGGATTGGATAGGCCACACATTTGTCAATATCTGGCAGCCCTTGATGCTGGGCAGTTTTGTGGTAGGAATTGCATTGGGCAGTATCGCTTATGTGGCGATCCACGTAGTGTGGCGGCTTCACGTATACAAAAGTTGGCAACAACGCCTGCATTTACGTAAAAATAAAGAAGTGTTTAAAAAACCGCGTTTTAAAAAGTCGTTAGAGAACACGGATAAACCAGAACCGCAAGATCAAATCTAACGAAACTGAGCCACCAGGCCTGGTGGCTCTATAGAATTAACTCTCGTCACGCTCTTTTTCATTCATACGTTCAAGTGCCGCCATAATTCGCGCGTTAAAACTGCCTTGTGGATATTCACCATTTTCATTGGCTTCTCCGACCGGCAAATCGCTGAATAATGCCAAACCTTCATCAACGTGCCCCATTGAGTACACATGGAAACGGCCGGCTTCAACCGCTTCACGTACTTCATTATTGAGCATTAAGTGACGGGTATTGGCTTCCGGAATCACCACGCCCTGATGACCGGTTAAACCGCGTGCAGCACACACCTTGTAAAAACCTTCGATTTTTTCATTAATGCCGCCAACCGGCTGAATTTCACCAAACTGGTTTACCGAACCGGTTACCGCTAAATCTTGACGCATCGGCACCTGGGCAATCGCCGATAACAACGCAAACAATTCCGCCGATGAGGCACTATCACCCTCGATGCCGTCATAGGTTTGTTCAATAACAATCGACGCACTAAAGCCTAACGCACGATAACGCATATAACGCCCGCGTACATAACCCGACAGAATAAGCATGCCTTTTGAGTGAATCGGCCCGGCCATTTCAATTTCGCGTTCAATATCCACCACCCCTTCGTCACCGGCCGAGGCTTGCGCGGTAATACGCACCGGCTGACCAAAAGATTGGCGACCGACTGTCATGACCGTCAAACCGTTCACTTGGCCGATATGATGCCCTTGCATCGAAATCAATACCTGCTGTTCGATAATCGCGCGATGGTAATATTCTTCCATTAAACCGGTATGGAACTCACGCTGAGCAATCGTTGCTTCAATGGTGTCACGAGTCACATTAGTCTGGTTATTTGCACGCGCATAGGCGTTTGCTTCCGCCAATACATCACGCAAAATCGCTTTATTGGTATACAAACGGTTTTCGTCTTCCGCCATCCGTGATGCGTATTCAATTAAACGCTCATACGCCGACAACTCAACCGGAAAATCTTCCCATGACTCAATTTCGCTGGCCAATTGTTGTGCTAACGCCAACTCATGATCCGGCGTACGAGCTAACTCCACCTCAAACTCAACCTGTACTTTAAACAGCCGACTAAACTGCGCGTCAATTTCTTGCAATGCATAAAAATGCGCCGCTTGGCCAACTAAAACCAACGTCAAGTTCAACGGAAAATCCGGCAAGTGATACGGCACCACACTGTTAGACGACGGAATCTCAAAACTTAACTGACGTGACATTAACGCCGCTTTTAAGCTCGACCAAATTTCCGGGTCTTTTAGCAACGCCTGAATACTTAAAATCAAATAACCGCCATTAGCTTTTTGCAACAAACCGGCTTGGTGGTTCATCGCCAAACTCAAGGTATCACCCGACGCATTCGAGCTGACCGAGTTAATCGCATAACCAAACAATTTCGGCATGGTGGCGTTTTGCTCATAAATCACCGGCGCGTGATCCAAACCACGATGATCGACCAGCAAATTCACCCCAAACTGACTCATGCCCTGCTGTTCAGCCAGAATTTCTTCCATACTCATTTGCGGTGAACTGCTGGTGGTGACTTGATCGGCACTCTGATCCCAGAATAAATGCAATTTCGCCACGACCGCCTGCTGCAACTCATCCAGATAATTCACAACTTCGGCATTCACGCCAAAGTCCTTTTTTAACTGCTCTATCAGCGGCTGGATGTGCTCCATGGCCACTTGCGTGTTAAGTTTTTTGCCCGCATCCATAAACTCATGCTGAATAGTCGGAAAACGCGTTAAACCTTCGTTCAACGCTTCTTCAACCTTATCTAATGCATCGGTAAAACGTGCCTGAACTTCATCATCCAGCGACTTTAGCTCATTCAGGCGCATTTTTTTGCCATCAACAATCGCATGTAATACAAAGTTATTTTCGGTTTGCTGAATATCGACATTCAGTGATTCCGCCAAATCAAACGCCGGCTCTAACACCTGCTCTTGACGTTCATTTAACTTACGTTCCAACTGTTGCGAACGTAACTGATACGCATGGCCGTCAAACACCACCGGCAATTGAGTTTTTAACTGCGCAATAAAACGCTCTAACGAAATTTTGAACTGATAACCCTTGCCGCCGGGAAAATACAAATACTGGGTTTTATTACTGTCTTTAAAATCTGACACCAACACCACATCATCCGGCAACGCCTTGGTTTGCGCCGCTTTGGTCAACATCGCCTTGGTCATGCCAATTCGGCCGACCCCCGGTTCACCCATTATAAAAATATGGTTATGATTACGTTTTAAATGCAAACCGAAACTTAACGACTGATAAGCACGCGGATGAAAACGCTGCATAAAACTGAAAATATCAGACGTGCTATCAGCAAACGCCGCAGGGTCAATTTGAGTAAAACGATAAAGTTGATCGGCAGAGAGTTTGCGCATAATTGTTCCGAAAAATAAAAAAATAACAGCCTAGTTGCACGCAGATTAACGTGCAACTAGGCAAAGTAAATTACATCTGATCGTGATGGGGATTAGCTCGAATACGGTGCAAACTCAAATCCGCACCTTCGTACTCTTGCTCCGCGCTGAGGCGAATACCGATAAACAGCTTCACTAGGCCATATACTAAAAAGCCGCCGGCCAAGGCAATGCTCAAGCCTAACAATGTTCCCAAAATCTGCGACATCAACGACACACCGCCTAAGCCGCCGAATGCAACACTACCGAAAATGCCGGCCGCAATCGCACCCCACGCTCCGCATAAACCATGCAATGGCCACACACCCAACACGTCATCAATTTTTAACCGTTGTTGTGTCCACACAAACGCCTTAACAAATAACGCACCGGCGATTAAACCGGTTGCAAGTGCGCCTAACGGATGCATCACGTCCGAACCGGCGCACACCGCAACCAGGCCTGCTAACGGGCCGTTATGCACAAAACCCGGATCTTGTTTACCGATAAAGGTCGCGGCTAAAATCCCGCCAACCATCGCCATTAACGAGTTAACCGCCACTAAACCTTGAATACCGGCAACCGTCTGCGCCGACATTACGTTAAACCCAAACCAACCAACGGTCAAAATCCACGCACCCAACGCTAAAAACGGAATACTTGAAGGCGGATGGGCGGTTTTTAAATTGCCTTCGCGATCATAACGTCCATGGCGTGCGCCTAATAACATGACCGCCGCTAGCGCAATCCAGCCACCGACACCATGTACTACAATTGAACCCGCAAAGTCATGAAACGGGTTGCCAAACTGGGTTGTTAACCAATCCTGCACACCAAAATTGCCATTCCACGCAATGCCTTCAAATGTTGGGTACACCAATGCCACAATAAAAAAGGTTGCCAATAACTGCGGATAAAAACGTGCGCGTTCCGCAATCCCGCCCGATACAATCGCCGGAATCGCCGCCGCAAAGGTCATTAAGAAGAAAAACTTCACCAAGTCATAACCGGATTTTTCAGTCATCGCCTGGGTCAGTTGACCATCAAGGTTAAAACCAAAAAAGACCCCATAAGCTAAACCATAACCAACAAAGAAATAGGCAATGGTCGAGACCCCTAAATCACTCATGATTTTTACAAGTGCATTCACCTGATTTTTATGTTGTACCGTTCCTACTTCCAAAAAGGCAAAACCGGCATGCATAAATAGCACTAAAATAGCACCCAGCAAAATAAACAACACATCCAAACTGCTTGTCATGGCTTCCATGGTTCACCTACCGACAATAACGTGAAAAATAAAGGCGCAATTGTACCAAATATGACCCCGCCCCATCATCAAAATCCCACCCCACTGACAATCTTGAATGATCCGTTATTTGAACACCACAAAATTGAGGTGTTTATCAAACGTGACGACCTGAACCATCCGCTGATTCAAGGCAATAAATGGCATAAACTCAAACTCAATTTAATCGACGCTGAAACCCAGCAGAAAACGCAATTACTTACGTTTGGCGGCGCGTATTCTAACCATATTGCCGCTACCGCCGCTGCGGCTTTTGAACGCGGTTGGTCAAGCATCGGTATTATTCGCGGTGATGAATTAGCACACAACCACCAGGCCTGGTCTGCCACCTTAAAACAAGCACAACAACACGGCATGACATTTGAGTTTGTTGACCGACAAACTTATCGGTTACGCCACAACCAGGCCTGGTTGTCGGCATTACAACAACGTTATCCGCAGGCTTACATGCTGCCCGAAGGTGGCAGCAATGAATTGGCGGTCGCTGGATTCGAATCCGTGATTAACGAACTAAATGATCAATGTGCAGACTGGACACATTTATTATGCGCGGTGGGAACCGGGGGCACCCTGGCCGGACTGGCTAAGTTTGCGCAACCTCAGCAACAAATATGGGGCATTGCCAGCTTAAAAAACGCCCAGTATTTACGTGAGCAGATTCAAGATTGGATGGGATCAGCTACAACCAACTGGCAGTTATTAACCGAGTATCATGGCGGTGGTTATGCCAAAACTAACGCCGACATTAATGCAAATATGGCACGTTTTGAACAGCGTTTTGCTATCGCACTCGACCCGATCTATACCGCCAAAATAGTGAGCGCGTTTTATCAACTCACCGAACAACAAACCTTCGCGCCCGGCAGCAAAATTATTCTTTATCACAGTGGTGGTTTACAAGGACGTCAGGCAAACCCATAAAAAACGGCGG
>DIJW01000059.1:9990-11554 GCA_002421475.1 Thiomicrospira sp. UBA5634
AACGATATAACTTACTAAAACCTCAATATCCTCATCAGTCAGACTCATCGCCATTGGCGCCATCATCACGGTCATCGGTCCAACTTGTTCACCGGCACGATAGGCTTTTAGTTTTGCAACTAAATCATCTGCTGCTTTACCTTTTAACGCCGGACCAACACCGCCACCGCCGTTAACACCATGACAACCTGCACAAGTCGCATACGCCTGTTCGCCCGAAGGCTTCACAGGAGCTGTTTCAACCGCAACAGGCGCTGATGCCACAGGTTCAACAACTTCAGCCGCGATAGGTTGCTCAACGTTAGTTGTTTCTGCTAACGCATGTTGCAAACTTGGTGCAACAGGCTCATCAGCCGTTTTAACTTCCATTGTATTTTTCTGTTCAACAGTCGAAGCAGATTGTGGTTCAGATGAATCTCCGCATCCGCTTAATGCGAATGCACCGGCTAATAACGTCAATAGACCAATAAGGAATTTTGTTTTCATAACTTACTCGTTTTTATTTAGCTGTATTTTCAGCTGGTTGAACTTCTGTTTCAGTCGCAGTAGCCGCCGGAGCAGTTGATTCAGCAGCTGGTGCAGCTTGCTCAGTAGCAGGAGCTGTTTGCTCTGCAACCGGAGCCGCTTGATCAGCAGACTCACCACATGCACTTAAACCCAATACAGCAAATAATACTACTAAACCTGATAATGCTCTTAATTTCATTGCGACTCTCCTTTAGTTAATTGAATACGCTCAATTATTATGGCACACAATTAAAGTTCGAAAAGATGTTTTTCAATTCGCGTAATTGAAACAGACTTAAGTGTTTTCATCGGCTGCGCAAACAGCGAAACCCGCAATTCCTCCAGCATCCAGCGCAATTCAATAAACTCAGCAGTGCGGCGTATCGCGTCATTTTGTGCTAATTCATTAAAACGATTTAACACATTTGTCATCTGTCGCTGGGTTTGCTGATCTTTTTGCGGATCAAGTTCGAGTTTTTGCAACCGACTATCCAACGCTTTTAAATAACGCGGTATTTGCGCCAGCCAAGGGTCAGGCGTGTCGAGCACAAAATTAAGATGCACCAAACCGTCCAATTGGTTTTTAATATCGCCCAGTGAAACCAACCAACGCGGATTTACTTTGCCTTTAATTTGTTTCGCCAGTTTTTGATGATGAGTCAAAATCTCCGCCACCAGGCCTGCTATCGCTTGCGCTTCTGCCACCCAACTGGTTTGCAAAAGCGTTAACGCCGCCTCAAATTGCGCTTGTTGGCGAATCGTCTGAGGCTCCGGCACTAAACGGCGCAACGCGCACTCAATCACTTGTTCGGTTAAATGCGCACACGAACCATAAGGCGCAAAACACAAACACGCCTGCTTCAGATTGAGATGTTTTTGCAGGTATTTCACCTTGTCATTTAACAAGGTTTTTAACAAAAACCATACCGCATAACCATGTTGTTTTTTCGCCTGCAATTCGTCACCGCTGCGGCTTAAAAACACCTGGTCGTTTTCCACCACCAGGCCTGGATAAGCGCGCAATTGTTTGTCTTGCGCTTTAATGGTTTCTTGTTCA
>DIJW01000003.1 GCA_002421475.1 Thiomicrospira sp. UBA5634
TAAATGTCGGCGTCGAGATGTCATTGATTTATTTAACGGCACCGGACTTGGCCCGCGCAGTTACGCGTTGATTGGTCAAGGCAATATTAGCCGTATTATTGAAGCTAAGCCCGAAGATATGCGGGTTTATTTTGAAGAAGTGGCCGGAATCGGCCCTTATCGTTCGCGACGCAAAGAAACCCTATTGCGTTTGGAACGAACTCGCGAAAATATAGCCCAGTTAGCTGTGTTGCAAGATGCGTTAACTGACCAAGCTCAGCATTTAGCACGCCAAGCGGAAAAAGCCAAAGACTACCAACAAGCGCATCAGCGCCAACAAGTGTTGGAAAAAAGCGTTTATTATCACCAATGGCAATCCCTACACGAACAGTTAGATCAATCGCAACGCCAATTACGTGAGGTTGAAAAGCATTTTTCCCAATCTAAATCAGCTTGGGATGAGGCACAAAAGGCTTGGATTTTAGAACGTCAAAAACTCCCAGCTTTACAGCAAGAACGTGATGAAGTCGAAGCGCAATTCCATCAGCTCGATAAAACTTTGGCGCAGCTAAAACAGCAACAGCAGTTTTCCAGTCAGCAAATCAGTCAATGGCAATCACAGCAGACCTTAAATCAAAACCAACAAACCCAGCGTCAGCAGCAATTGGATGAACTTAATAGCCAAATTGCGCAGTTAACTGAAGATCTGGCTGTGTTGGATGAAACTCGACTGGATCGAGAAGAAGAGCTCAATATACTTGAAGAAAATTGGGCGCAGCTGCAAAGCTTAAAAACACGAGATGAACAAGTTCAGCAACAAAGTCGTTGGCAAGTTCAGCAGGCAGAGCAGCGTTATAAACAGGCTCAACAAACTCAGGCCAGTTTACAACAGACGTTGGTACACCTAGAACAGCAAGCCAAACTGCTTGAGCAAAGTATGGCACACAGTGAGTCCGCGTTGGATCAAGTTCAGATTGAAGCTTTAATTGTGCAACTTGAACCGCTGAAACCGCAACTGGCTAGTTTGGAGAGTGAAATTAGTGTGTTGCAACAACAAATTGAAAACACACAATCTGAGCTGGCTCAGAATAACCAGCGTCAAACCGAACTTAATCAGCAACGTCAAACGGCAGAAGCACAATTGCGGGCGCTAGAAAAGATTCAAGCCCCTTTATTAAAAGCACTTGAAACCAATGTGGCCGCGTTTTTAAGCCAGCATTCCGCGCAAACATTGTTAAGTGTATTAAAAGTCGAGCCGCGCTGGCAAACAGCCGTTGAAGCTTGGTTGGGTACTCGTTTACAAGGTGTGGTGTTGAACCAGGCCTGGTCTTTCAATGAAGACGTGCCGAATTTAAGTTTGTTAGGCTGGAACCCTTCAAGCGTTAATTTTTCTGAGCATTCATTAGCAGGTCAAATTCAGCAACCGCCCTTAGTGCAATTTTGGGCACAAAATATTACGCTGCGTGACGAAAAATTAACGCTGCGGATGCAACTCGAATCTCTCAATGACCAGGCCTGGTTAATTGATGAAGAGGGGGTTTTGTATTCAAAATATGCTATTGTGCGCCCAACAGAGGGCGTGTTACATGGCATGTTAGAGCGTCAAGACGAAATCGGTCAGTTGAGAAAACAGTTGGATTTAATCAATGTTGAGTTGGCCTTGCTTAACACGCCACAACAAAGTTTAAAAACAACCTTAAATGAACAACAAGCTGAATTAAACCGCTTGCAAACAGCGCAGCAGCAGTTGCAACGCGACCAACAACGGTTACAAGACCAGCTTGAACATCAGTCCAAAAACCAAACACAAAGCCAAAAAACCTTGGCAATGTATCAGCAATCACATGCAGAATTACAACAAAAACGACAACATACTGAACAACAATTAGTTGATTTGGCGCTGGATACTGAAGCCTTAGCTGAACAGTTTGCGTTACAGCAAGATAACGAAATGCAGGCGAATCAGGCATTAAGTGATAAAGTGCAAAAAATGCTGCCAATCCAACGTGAACGTGAACGTCTTCAGCAGCAACTTCAGCGTATTGCGCAACAACTTCAACAAACCCAGCAAACTTTACATCAAGCACAATTTCAACATCAGCAAGTGAGTCAACAACTTAATCAAGATAAGTTGCAAGCTCAGCTGATTGCAGAGCATTTAGCTGAGTCGGTGCAAGTTGATCCTGAGCAGTTGGTTGAACGCCAACAGCAGTTGGATGCGATCGCCGCTCGTTTATCAGCATTGCAGGCGCAAACTCGTGCTTTGCAACAGTCGGTTGAAACTAAACAACTCGTCGCTGAGCAGGCTCAACAAACCCACCATCAGGCTGAACAAAAGCTGGTGACACACCAGTTACAGTTGCAGAATGGTCAACAACAAATTCAAACACTACAAAAAACGTTGGCCGCGCAAGGTTTATCCGCCGTTGAATTGTCGCAATTGCGTTTTGATAATGAAGATGTTGATCAGCTTGAGGCTGAACTTAAGCTCGTTAAGTTGCATTTAGCACGCCTTGGCGCAGTTAATATGACCGCGATTGAAGAATATGAACAAGTACAGACCAAGTTAAGTGCATTAACTGAACAGATGGTTGATTTGCAAGCGTCTATTGATACGCTAGAGCAAGCAATTGCAACTATTGATGAAGACAGTCGAAGTCGATTGGTTAAGACATTTGATGAAGTAAATCAGGCATTTAGTGAACTTTTCCCGAAACTGTTTCAAGGCGGTGAAGCCAGTTTATCTTGGCTTGATCCGCAACAAGATCCACTGGAAGGCGGGGTAGAGGTGATGGCTCGGCCGCCGGGCAAACGCAATTCACGTATCCAGTTATTGTCCGGTGGCGAAAAAACCTTGGCGGCATTGGCGCTGATTTTTGCAATTTTCCAACTGAAGCCGGCACCGTTTTGTATTTTGGATGAAGTCGATGCGCCGTTAGACGATTCAAATGTAATTCGGTTCTGTGGGCTAGTCAGAAGCCTATCAGAAAAGGTACAATTCTNNGCGCTAGCAAAACACTTAATCGGTGTTACCATGCATGAACCGGGTGTATCACGGCTAGTCAGTGTTGATTTAGAAGCCGCCGTCGAGATGATAGGAGAAGCAGGTCAATGAATGAGTTACAGCAAGTTTTGCTGGTGTTTGCCATTATTTTGGTCGTTGGGCTGTATTTTTTTAGTCGCCAGCGTAACCCTGACCAAGATAAATCGGCTGACACGTTATCTTCAACTGATGATACGGTTGTGGATGACTTTGCTCAACCGATTGACAGTGCAAAAAAACCAAGCCGTCGTGCGGTAGCAGATGAAACTCACTCTAACTATAAAAATGAAGCTAAGCCGGAGGCTATAGCGGATGAGGTGCCTGAAGCTCAAGCAAAGTTGCCGTTATGTGAAGACTTTGAACTTGAAATGCAAAACTATCCGGTACTAGAAATTGAAGATATGGTGCCGGAAGGTGATCAAATTGCATTGGAAAAGTCATCCATTAAAACGCCTGAACCACAAGTTTTTGCTATTTTGGTTCTGACCTCAGCGAAAGAGTTTAGTCTCAGCAGTGTGGCGCAAACTTTAAAGGCATCCGGTTTGAGTTACTCCGATAAAGGCACATTTGTTAAAAAAACCAATGGCAAAATCGTGTTGCAGGTGGCAAATGTGATGGAGCCAGGCGTATTTCCAGTAGAGCCGGGGGATGGCGAAACAACACCGGGAGTTGCTTTAATTTTAGAGTTACCCACTGCAATTAAAGCTTCAGAAGCAATGGATGATCTGATTATGACGGCCTGTCGTGTCTCACAACGTTTAAAAGGTCGTATGTACGATATGCAACGCCATCTTATTCGTGAATCCGATTTACAAGCCATGCGCGAAGCCGCATCGGATTATCACTCTAAAACATTGTAACTTTTAATGACCAGCCCTTCGCTTCAGCAGCAAGTTCAACAGCTTCGCGAACAAATTGAAGCGCATAACTATGCCTATTATGTCCTTGATAACCCTGTTGTTAGTGATGCCCAATACGATGACTTGTATCGCCAATTAGTGGTATTAGAGCAAGCACATCCCGAATTGATCACGGCCGATTCACCTACGCAACGTGTCGGTGATCAACCACTGTCCGGCTTTAGCCCGGTTGTCCATAACGTGCCGATGTTGTCATTGGACAATGCGTTTAGTGATGATGAGTTAGCGGCATTTAACCAACGTGCGTTGGAGCGTTTAGCAGGTGTCACAGACATTGCTTATGCGGCTGAACCAAAAATGGACGGCTTAGCGGTAAATTTGCGTTATGAAAATGGCCACTTGGTTCAAGCTGCGACCCGAGGTGATGGTGCGGTAGGCGAAGATGTGACTCATAACGTACGCACCATTCGTTGTATTCCGCTTAAACTGCGCGGCGCGGATCTGCCCGATGTACTGGAAGTACGCGGTGAAGTATTTATGAGCAAAGCCGCGCTGGCAAAAATTAATCAAGCCCAATTAGCTTAGGGCGATAAAGCGTTTGCCAATCCGCGAAATGCGGCGGCCGGTTCTTTACGCCAGCTAGATCCAAAAATTACCGCGCAACGACCGCTGAGTTTTTTTTGTTATGGTTGGGGCGCAATCAGTGAAGATTTTAGTCTACTCACTCGTTATAGCCAAATGATT
>DIJW01000030.1 GCA_002421475.1 Thiomicrospira sp. UBA5634
GGTTGTGTACACCTTTGCAAGCCGGTCAAACCGCGCCGGCACAAACCATTATTTCGCTAGCACCGAGCTTGACCGAGCTGGCGCATTCCGCCGGCGCGGGTGACAAACTGGTGGGGGCAGTAAATTTTTCCGACTATCCGCCGGCCGCCCTAACATTGCCGATTGTCGGCAGCTATAACGCGATTAATTTTGAAGCGATTTTGCAGCTTAAACCCGATTTAATTTTGGCGTGGAAATCCGGCAATCGTCCACAGGATTTAGATCGTTTGCAGCGTCTTGGTTTAAATCTGCTGATCCGCGACACTCAAAAATTGGATGACATCCCAAATTTGATCGAAGAAATTGGTCAACGCGCCGGCACTCAAACGCAGGCCAAAATAGAAGCACAACGTCTGCGAGATCAGTTAAACGCATTACGTTTACAGTATGCGAAATCACAACCGGTTACGGTGTTTTATCAAGTTTGGCATCAACCGTTGATTACCGTTAATGGCGAACAATTTATTAGCCAAGCACTTGAAGTATGTGGCGGCAAAAATATCTTTGCTGATCTTGACGCCCTGGCGCCGCATGTCAATCGCGAAGCGGTCATCGCCGAAAATCCCGATGTGATTTTACTCGGTGGATTAAGCCATGTTCAGCAGCAATGGTTAAACGATTGGCAAAAAATACCGCTGTTAAACGCGATTCAAAATCAGCATATTTATCCGTTAAATGCCGATCAATATCAACGCCCGACCGCGCGTTTAATTGACGGAATGGATGCCCTGTGTCATTTATTGGCAAATGTAAGAAGCGCTGACTAATATAACATTGGCAGACTTTTGTCTTAATTTTTGGCCGCGGCTGGATTAACCGTTTGCAAATAGTTCACTATTTCGTTGTAAGTTATTTCGGCCAACTTGGATAACTGCTCAGATTGTTCCGCACTTGGTCGTTCACCGGCTTGCACCATTTCATCTAGCTGCTTTAAATAAGCCGCCAATTGCGGCAAGGCTAAATTGGCAGCAACCCCTTTTAAACTATGAATTTGACGATGGATCTCAATCCAGGCCTGGTGCTGATTGTCGGCGGGCAAGGTATTAATGGCTTGGTTAATTTGGTGGATAGTTGACAGTAAAGACTCACTAAACTCCGCAAGTAATGTGTGATAAATAGTCGCATTACCTCCCAATATTTTGAGTGCCGCATCACTATCCAGCCAGATTAAATCATTTGACTGCAACGCATTGGGACTTGAGTAATCAGACATTAACGGCGGACGTTGTAATAAAAAACTCGCCAAGCACTGATACAACTGTTCAATGCCGATTGGTTTCGATAGATGGCTATTCATGCCAACCTTCAGTGCTTTGTGTTTATCCTCAATCATCGCGGCTGCGGTCAAAGCAATAATCGGAATCGTTGGATTAAACTCACGAATCAACTCAGCCGCTTGATAACCATCCATTAACGGCATTTGAATATCCATCAGCACAATATCAAACGACTCTGCACTCGCTTTTTCAACTGCCATTAAACCATTATCGGCAATCACGACCTCTAACCCCATTTGCATTAATTGCTCACGAGAAATTTCCTGATTTATTTTGTTATCTTCAACCAATAAAATTCGGCCTTCTAACCGAACCAACTCGGCTTGTTTTTCGAAGGATAATGCCTGTAACTGATTTTGTTGCTGCAAAGAAACTTGTTGAAACGGCAGGCTAAAACTAAATATCGAACCTAACCCGCTTTCACTAATTAACTCAATGCCTTTCCCTCCCATGAGTTCAACTAATCGCTGGCTGATCGCCAAACCTAACCCGGTTCCACCATATTGTCGCGTTATTGAACTATCTGCTGAGCTAAACGCTTGAAATAAACCTTGCCGTTGCTGCTCGGTTAAACCGATACCGCTATCCACAACCGCAAAATTTAACCAACACTGGTTGCTATTCGCCGGCACATCGGCTCCTGCCGTCACCCGAAGCTCAACCATGCCATGATCGGTAAACTTCAGCGCATTCGATAACAAATTAGTCAAAACTTGACTTAAACGTAAATCATCCCCCACGAACATGGTTGGTAAATTCGGTGCAATCGAAATGTTTAATGTCAGTCCTTTTTCTTTCGCTAAATCAATAAACAACGCCTGCAAACTATCCAACAAGCTCGCCAAATAAAAGGGCTGCGCATTAATTTCTAATTTATCGGCCTCAATTTTTGAGAAGTCTAGGCGGTCATTTAAAATGCCAAGTAATAAATGTGCGGATTGGTAAACCTTGGCCAATTTGCGACGTATACTGCCGGCATCAGAATCTTTGAGGCCTAATTCACTTAAACCGATAATGCCATTCATTGGCGTGCGGATTTCGTGACTCATATTGGCTAAAAACAACGACTTAGCACGATTTGCTGCTTCAGCTTGGTGTTTGGCTTGCTCAAGAGTATGTTGGTTTTGTCTGATCAGGCGATTCTGACGTAACATAAACAATAAACTGAATATCAATAAACTGACTAAGGCGCTGATCGCCAAAATCCAGTGACTATGTTTGCCCCATAAATCAGCTAAAGTAAAATCAGCAGCCATATCAAACGGCGGTAAACGCATGGTACGCATTAAATCTTCGACTGACGCATAATCATTCGGGCGGGTAAAACCTAAAATACCGGCCGCTTGCGCGGCTGAACTGTCAGCCGATAACGACAAGATTGCAATGGTCAGTTTTACGCCGATTTCATCACTTACTTGCGGCATCATTAAAATTGGCCATTCCGGATAAAGTTTGCTGGTGATCAGATGTGGGAATCGTCCTTTCGGTTGTTGATCAATCACGCGAATGTCGGCTAAATTCAACCGTCCTTCACTCACTAGCGATTCTAAAATACCGGTACGTACAAAACCCAGATCAGCTTTGCCGGCCAAAACCGCCTCTACCACGCGATCGTGTGGCATACCGGTTTCAACAAACTGATCATTTTTTGGCAAAGGCAAGCCGGCATCGGCAAGATGTTTAAGCTGCATTTGATAACCGCCTAATGAACCGAGACGTACGGTTGCAATGCGGTGATGGTTTATGTCAGCCAAAGAATGAACCGTTGCATGATCAGCACGCGTGAATATGACGCCGCCAAAATAAGGAAACGCATCCCCGTTTATCTGCCGAACAATTGTGGCCAAGGGCCCGGACATGGGTTGGTTTTTATGCGTTATGGCATGGCGTTCGCGTAACAAAATATAATGCGATGGATTAGTCATAACCAAATCAACCGCATCTTGTTGTACTGCTGCTTCTAAGCCGGAGTAGGAATAGGCGGTTAACTCGATTGTTAAACCGGTTTGAGTTTGCAAATAGTCAGCAAACGGCTGCCATTGTTGTAAAGTTTCGGCCTCAGGGCGAAATGCCAACACACCAAATTTTAAACTTGATTGCGCCCACACATTCGTGCTGCCAATTAGCCATAAGCCGGTTAAAACAATAAAATGCAACCATCGAATGTAATGAATTTTATGCATAAAACCCAAACTAAAATAATAACTTGCCATGTGCTCTGCTTGTTTCAGCATTATTGGTCATTCTACACCTCATGAAACAATCATTAAAGACAATTTATATCATTTAATCAAATAATACCAATAAAACTAAAACGGTCGAGATTTCTAATACTTCCGTCATTAAACCGGCACCGTCGCCGTTCATTCCGCCTAAAGTACGAACCAATATCCAACGCACCCACATCCAAGCAAAAATGATTAACACCAGGCCTGGTTGTAACCAAAGCATCAATAATGCAATCACAGCCAACCACAGCCAAACCAGTTTGCGATTCAGAAAACGAAACATCGACTCCGCCATGCCATTTTCACTGGCATAGGGCGTAGAAACCATTAACACTAACGAACCGATACGCGCGATGAGCGGAATCAAGACTAACCACCAGGCCTGGTCGATTTGCAATAACTCGGTTAACAAAACCCATTTTGCCAGCAGGATTAAACCTATCGCCACCCCGCCGCCGGTGCCGATGCGGCTGTATTTCATAATCGTTAACGCACGTTGTTTATCGCCATAACCGCCCAACCAACCGTCGGCAAAATCCGCCGCGCCGTCAATATGTAAACCGCCAGTATTCCAAACCCATAACAGCAGAATCAGCAATGCCACCACTTGCGCCGGCAACCAGGCCTGCAACAACGACACAAACCACAAACTGAGACCAATCATTGCGCCCACCAGCGGCAACCAAGCTAACGCCCGTCCCATATCTTGTGCATCAACCTGCTCGTATTGCGGAGTCGGCCAACGGGTAAAAAACTGCACCGCCAACCAGAAGGGTTTAAACCACTGCTTCATAACGTTCCTTGACGTATTTCAATTAACTGCACAAATGGCGCGGTTTCAGTGGACGTAACCTCTAAAACCAGTCGACTGCCATAATCAAATTTGAGCTGAAATAACGCCTCATTCGATAAATTAAAAATCTGTTGCAACACAACCCGCATCACCCCGCCGTGGGTAATACACAAAATATCGCCGGCAGCCGTATGTAATAATGAGCACCAGGCCTGGTGCACTCGTTCTTGCATAGCAGGTAAACTTTCAGCTTGCGGGATTGGATAGTCAAATGGACTTTGATAATAAGCCGCCAGCTCACTTGGGTCAATTTGATCCGGACTAAGTCCATCCCAAGCACCCCAATCACGCTCTTGTAAATCAGCGATCAACTTAGTCGGTATGTGATTTTTTTCTGCCAACAACTCAGCCAAACCGGCACAACGTTGCAAGGGCGAACTGACAATCAGATCATAGCTGCCGTTTAAACGCTGTGCTAACGCCTGGTTTGCCTGTGGCAACGCCACCACATCCGTTCGTCCCATAAATGGTGTAATGCTGATAGGTTCGGCGTGGCGAACAAAAGTAATACGCTGTTTCAAGGGTGGCGTCATGCCTTGCCACTCACCGCGGCTTCGGCAAAGGTCGCCATTTGATTATGTAACAAACACGCCTGTTGCAATAACGGCCAAGACAGTGCCGCGCCGGAGCCTTCGCCTAAACGTAAATCAAGCTGCAACAAAGGTTTGACCGCCAAATAATCCAATGCCAAACGATGCGCAGGTTCAACCGATAAATGGCTAAAAATCCACCAATCTTTCGCCTGCGGAGCTAACGCATGCGCCACTATCGCCGCCGCCGTAGTAATGACGCCATCAATCAACACCGGCAAACCCAGTTGCGCACAACGCAAATAAGCTCCCGCCAACGCCGCAATTTCAAAGCCGCCAAAGGTTTGTAACACTTGCAACGGATCATTTGCATCAACAGTTAAATGATGTGCCAACACCTGATTTAAAATCTCAGTTTTACGCGCCACTCCAGGCGAATCTAAGCCGGTTCCAGCCCCCACCAGCGGCGCTAATGCAGTTTGCATAATCGACGCCAAAATCAAACTCGCCGAAGCGGTATTGCCAATGCCCATTTCACCGCCGATAAAACAATCCGCGCCAGCGGCAATCGCACGTTCCGCCGCTTGCTTACCAACCGCTAACGCCTGTAAACATTGTTCAGATGTCATCGCCGTTTGAGTTAAACAATTCGCCGTGCCATAAGCCACTTTAGCCGGCACCAGGCCTGGTGCCGGCGCAAAATCGGCTTTTACGCCGACATCCACCACTTCAAACCGGGCTTGATGTTGTTTCGCCAACACCGCAATTGCCGCGCCGCCTTGTAAAAAGTTAAACACCATTTGCGCGGTTACCGCTTGCGGAAAAGCCGACACCCCGCTTTCCGCCAAACCATGATCCGCCGCAAACACGCTAATCCAGGCCTGGTGCATCGCCGGTTTTGGTTTAGCTTGCATTGCCGCTAACCGAATCGCCAAGGTTTCGAGTTGACCCAATGCACCCAAGGGTTTGGTTAACTGGGTTTGGCGTTGTTCAGCTTGAGTTTGCGCCGCTTTATCTAATG
>DIJW01000221.1 GCA_002421475.1 Thiomicrospira sp. UBA5634
GAGTTTATCCTCCAGCAAGGTTGCCGCCTCGATCAACGATTCGCGTTCTTCATCTTCACAAGGAACTTGGAAGTGATGGTTCATCAACGTGAGGTGTAACATGAATCACTCCTTAAACAGCCTGTAAACGTGGTTTCCGCCAAGACCCGCGATAGGCTTTTCACGGTTTCCTATGATATGATTGCGATTTCTTATATTGTAACAAAAGACAAATTTTCATGGATACAAAGTTAAGTTTTAGCCAGTTAGCCGAAGCGTTTGCACCTTATCAACAGCTTGAGTCTGCCTCGTTTGTGCAGGGTATGTTGGTCGGTCAAATCAGTAGCACGCCAAGTCTTACCGAAGCGCAATGGATCAAACGCCTGATAGATGAAGGCGGCATGGGGGCGATTAAAGAATCGTTTTTAATGATGTTGCACCAGATGTATACCGAAACATTGGGTGGTTTAAACAGCGCCGAATGTGATTTGGAGTTGATATTACCCGATGATAATGAAAACCTGGTCGTTCGTGCTAAGCATTTAGCCGATTGGTGTGAAGGTTTTTTGTATGGCATGGGTTTGGGCAGTTTAGGTGAATTATCGGCAGAGGTGTCGGAGTTATTGCGTGATTTTGGCGATATTTCGATGGTTGAATTGCCGGAAGTTACCGATGATGACGTGGCGGAAGTTGAAGCAGATTTAATGGAGCTGACCGAATTTGTGCGTATGGGCTGTTTAATGATTTATGAAGAATTGAACCCGCTGCCCGGTCAGCCGATTGATTTGCCTGATCAGCCATCTGCTCAAAAACCGACCTTACACTAATTTCACATTCACTCGTTCACTCATTTAACTTAACGAGATCCCTATGAACTTGGATTTTGCAGCGCGTCGTCAAAACTTGATTGCTCAATTGCCTGCAGGCAGTGTAGCGTTGATTGCTTCCGGTGCGGAGCAAATTCGTAATCGTGATGTGGATTTTCCGTTTCGCGCTGAAAGTGATTTTCTGTATCTTACCGGTTTTACCGAACCGGATTGTGTATTGGTTTTGATTCATCAATCTGTTTTAGAGGGTTCGGAATACGCAAATGGTTGCCACCAGGCCTGGTTGTTCTTGCGGCCAAAAGATCCGTTGCAAGAAACTTGGCAAGGTCGGCGCTTGGGGGTTGAAGCTGCGCCGCAAACCTTAGCTATTAACCAGGCCTGGTCTATTGATGAGTTGGACGACATCGCGCCGAAATTTCTTAGCCAAGCGCATCAGGTGTATTTCAGTTTTGGTCAGCTTAAAGATTGGAGTGTGAAACTGGCCGATTGGTTAAACGGTCTAAAAGCCCAAGTGCGTAAAGGCGTGGCGGTGCCAACCGGTTTGTGTGATTTAGACAGTGTGTTACATGAACAGCGTTTAATTAAATCCGCGCAAGAAATTGAGCTAATGCGCCAAGCGGCGCAGATTTCGGTGCAGGGACATATAGCGGCAATGCGCGCCACCAGGCCTGGTGCTTATGAATATCAAGTGCAAAGTGCATTAGAACATGCATTTAAAATGGCGGGTTCAGAGCGTGTTGCGTTTAACACCATTGCTGCTGCCGGCGATAATGCCTGCATTTTGCATTACACCGAAAACAATGCGCCGCTGAAAGACGGCGATTTAATTTTGCTGGATGCCGGCGCGGAATGGCAAGGTTACGCCGGTGATATTAGCCACACGTTTCCGATCAATGGGCGTTTTAGTCCGGCACAAAAACAACTGTATGAATTGGTGCTGGCGGCGCAACAAGCGGCGATTGCGGCAGTTAAACCGGGTAATGTTTATGATGCAATGCATCAAGCCTCCAGTCGCGTGATCACCGCAGGCCTGGTGCAACTCGGCATTTTGCAAGGTGAAGTCGAAACCTTAGTTAAGGATGAAGCTTATAAGCGATTTTTTATGCACGGCACTGGCCATTGGCTAGGGTTGGATGTGCATGATGTCGGTCGTTATAAAATTGATGGTCAATGGCGAACCTTAAAGCCGGGAATGGTGGTGACGATTGAACCCGGTTTGTATATTCCGTTGGATGCTGAGGGTGTTGATGCACAATGGCGCGGTATCGGTATTCGGATTGAAGATGATGTGCTGGTAACGCAAAGCGGTCATGAAGTGTTAACACTTGGTTTGCCACGCAGGGTTGAGGAGATTGAGCAATGGATGCAGCAACGATGAACACGAGCAATAACCCAGCAGAACCGTTGGATAAAACCACATTTGATACGGATGTGTTAATTGTTGGCGGCGGGCCGGTGGGCTTGTGTTTGGCGCTCGGTTTAGCGCAGCGTGGTGCCAAAATCACGCTGGTAGAAGCCGTTGAACCGGAGCCGGGTGCGGCTAATTCGTTTGATGGTCGGGTGTTGGCGTTATCAGAAGGTTCGCGTGTTATTTTGCAAGACTTGGGTGTGTGGCAAGCTCTCCTGCCCTTTGTGACCGATATTCAGCATGTCCATGTGTCACAACAAGGTTATTTGGGTTTAACGCTGATGCATGCCGAAGAAATGGATGTGCCCGCTTTGGGTTATTCGATTCGCGCCAGTGATTTGGGGCAGATGTTATGGGCTGCGGTGCGGGCCGAGTCGGCGATTGATGTGCGTTGTCCCGCCAAAGTCATCGGTTTTGAGCAGACTGACGAAGCGGTCACGATTAGCCTTGAACAACAGGGGCAACCGGTGACTTTAAACGCGCGTTTAATTGTCGGTGCAGACGGCACAGATTCGCAAGTGCGCAAAACCTTAGGTTTGCCGCTGCAACAAAAAGACTATGGCGCGTGGGCGATTTTGGCGCAAGTGGAAACCGAACAGCCGCATCAACGCTGGGCGTTTGAGCGTTTTACTTCTGAAGGGCCTGTGGCGTTATTACCCTTAGAAACCCATTCACATAAGTTGGTGTACGTTGCGCCCAAGGCTGATTATCAGAAGCTGTTGGCGCTATCGGATGCCGATTTTATTCAAGCGTTTGTCGCGAAGATGGGGGAGCGTTTTGGACGTTATGTCAATATTAGTGCGCGCGTAGCCTATCCGTTAAAAGAAACCTATGTCGAAAGGGTGGTAGTTGGGCGCGCAGTGTTAATGGGTAATGCCTCACACACTCAACATCCGGTGGCAGCGCAAGGCTTAAATTTGGGATTGCGTGATGTCGAAGATTTTTTACAAGGTCTGCAACCTGGCCTAGTGAATATGACAGATGCGGCATTTTTACAAACCTATGAGCAGCAACGTCGCCGCGATCATAAAAAAGTAATGGGGTTGACGGACAGTTTGATTCGTATCTTTGAACATCCATCACCGTTGGTCGGTCATGCACGTGGTTTGGCAATGATGGCGTTACAAGTGATGCCCAAACTAAAAAAACGTTTGGCACGATTTTCGATGCAAGGAGCGGGCAAGTGAGCATGCAGCAGAAATTTACAGAACAAACGTTTGCAGAACAAACGTTTGATGTCATTGTGGTCGTCGGCGGCATGGTCGGCGCGGCTACGGAGCTCGGCTTGGCGCAAGCGG
>DIJW01000090.1 GCA_002421475.1 Thiomicrospira sp. UBA5634
CATCCCGGTAAAAAACTGCTGTTTATGGGGTGTGAATTTGGTCAATGGACAGAATGGTCTGAACAACAAGGGTTACCTTGGCATTTATGTGATTATCCTAACCATCGTGGTGTGCAGTTAATGGCGCGTGACTTAAACCATTTATATAAAGCTGACAGTGCGTTACATCAACGTGACTTTGAACATGGTGGCTTTGAGTGGATTGATTGTCATGATTATGCGCATTCAATTCTGAGTTTTGAGCGTCGTAGTGATAGCCATAGTTTGATTTGTGTATTTAATTTCACCCCGGTTCCGCGTTATGGTTACCGTATTGGGTTGCCGCAAACCGGGCGTTATGTTGAACTGATGAATTCTGATTCCGGCGTTTATGGCGGCAGTAATTTAGGTAACAACGGCGCGATTGATAGCCACGCACAGCCTTGGATGAATCGACCTGCATCGGCCGAATTAACTATACCGCCGCTTGGGTTTGTCGTATTAAAACGAGTGGATTAAGCCTTAGCGACCACCAGGCCTGGTGGTCGCTAAATCAACAAATTAATTAGATTTATTGTGAGAATGGTTGGATGAAAGTGTTATTTGCCGCATCAGAAGCATACCCGTTAATTAAAACCGGTGGTTTAGCGGATGTCTCAGGAAGTTTACCGAGTGCGATTGCGGCGTTGGGTCATAAAGTTAAATTAGTCTTACCTGCTTATCAGGCGGTGATGGATAAAGTCACTAAAGTGACAGTGGTGTCGCAGTTTGAAGTCGGCGGTGCTGGGCGTACCTTAAAAGTACGGTTGCTAAAGGTCAAATTAGATCAGCTGGATGCCGGCGTGTTATTGGTGGATATTCCGGAGTTATTTAACCGCCCGGGTAATCCGTATATGGCGCCTGACGGTAAAGATTGGTGGGATAACGGTGAGCGTTTTGCGGTGTTTTCGCGTGCGGTGGTCGAGATTGCGATGGATCGTGTTGGCCTGAAATGGAAAGCGGATGTGGTACATGCGAATGATTGGCAAACAGGCCTGGTGCCGGCGTTATTAACGCGTGAAACGGTTCGTCCGCGCAGTTTATTCACCGTGCACAATATGGCGTACGCCGGGTTTTTTCCGAAATCATTGTTTGAAAGTTTATGGTTGCCGTGGGACTGGTGGACACCGGAAGGCATCGAATTTTATGGCCAAATGTCGATGTTGAAAGCCGGGATTGCAATGGCTGATTGGGTCACGACCGTGAGCCCGTCTTACGCTAAAGAAATTTGTTATCCTGAATTTGCTTACGGCTTTGAAGGCATTTTAACCAAACGTGCCGAAGAGGGGCGTTTAGTCGGAATTTTGAATGGTATTGATGATCAGCAATGGAATCCGCAAACTGATGAATATATTTCATATAACTATTCGGTCGAAAAAGGGCGTGTGAGTGCCAAAAAACGCAATAAAGAAGTGTTGTTGACGTTATTGGGTGATGGCGCACCGGAACAGCATGCCGATGTACCGTTAATTGGTTTTGTCGGGCGTTTGGTAGAGCAAAAAGGCATTGATTTGATTGTACAAGTCTTGCCAATATTGTTGGCTGAACATGATGTTATGTTTGTATTTGTTGGCAGCGGTTCGGCACATTATGAATCATTATTGATGCAGATGGCGGCACAGCATCCAGGACGAGTTTTAGTGCATATTGGTTATTCCGAACCTTTAGCGCACCAAGTTGAAGCGGGGGCGGATATGTTTTTAATGCCATCGCGTTTTGAGCCTTGCGGGTTAAATCAAATGTACAGTTTGGCCTACGGAACCCCTCCGATTGTGCATCACACCGGTGGCTTGGCGGATACGGTTGTCAGCACTTCAGCAGAAACTTTGGCGGCAAAAACCGCCACCGGTTTTATGTTTTATGATCCGAATCCACATGCGTTAAAGGCAACAATTGAACAAGCATTAGCACTTTATAAAAAGCCACGCAGTTGGCAACAAATACAAAAAACGGGGATGGAGCAGGCGTTTGGTTGGAAAAACAGCGCTAAACACTACGTCAAATTGTATTCTAAGGAGATTTAAATGGCAGAGCAGAATAACGCTAAATTAGAAGCGGTCATGGCTCGTGTACGCAGTCGATTATTAAACAACAAAGACAGCCTGGAAAACGATTTTTTACATTATTTATGTAATAACCTTGGGCGCGAACTCACGGCTGCTACCGACTATCAATTAAAAGCCTTGGCTTATGTTGTGCGCGATCGTTTAATGGGTAACTGGAAACAGACATGGTTGAACTATCGTCAACAGTCGTCCAAACGTGCTTACTATTTATCCATGGAGTTTTTGATTGGCCGTTCCTTAACCAATAATTTACTGAATCTGGGGATTCAATCTGAGACAGAACAAGCCTTATATGACTTGGGTTTGGCGTTCGAGGAAATTGAAAACGCTGAAGTGGATGCCGGTTTAGGTAATGGTGGTTTGGGACGGTTGGCCGCTTGTTTTATGGATAGTTGCGCTACGTTGCAGTTGCCGGTAATGGGTTATGGCTTACGTTATGAATATGGCATGTTTAAACAGCATATTCAAAACGGTTATCAGGTTGAAGAACCGGATCATTGGATTGGGTTTGGTTACTACCCTTGGGAAGTTCAGCGTCAAGAATATACTCGGGTAGTGAAGTTTGGTGGTTATTGCCGTGCTTATGTTGAACCCCATGGCACGAAATTTATTGTGCATTGGGAACATGAAGAAGAAGTGTTGGCCGTGCCGTTTGACGTGCCGATTCCGGGTTATAAAAACAATACGGTTAACACGTTACGTTTATGGGACGCGGCGGCAGCGGAAGAATTTAAACTGAATGAATTTAACGCGGGTTCGTATTTTGAAGCGGTGTCGTCAAAAAACGAAGCGGAAAACATCACCATGGTGTTATATCCGAATGACTCAAGTGAAAACGGTAAAGAGTTACGGTTACGCCAGCAGTATTTCTTGGTATCAGCGTCATTACAAGATGTGTTGCACCAATGGGTTGTACATCATCAAGGCGATTTCACTAAGTTTGCCGAGTCGAATGTGTTCCAACTTAACGATACCCATCCAAGCTTGGCGGTCGCCGAGTTAATGCGTTTATTGCTTGATGAACACCATATGACGTGGGAGCAGGCGTGGGATATTGTCAGTAAAACCATGGCTTACACCAACCACACGTTATTACCGGAAGCATTGGAGAAATGGCCGGTGAGTTTAATGCGTCGTTTATTACCGCGCCCATTGGATGTTATCGAAGAAATTAACCGTCGTTTCTTGGCGCAAGTGGCCTTGAAATGGCCGGGTGATCTCGAACGTCAAAAACGCATGTCAATTTTTGATGAGCATGGCATGGTGCGCATGGCGTATCTGGCGATTGTGGGTAGTTTCTCCGTTAATGGGGTGGCGGCGTTACATTCACAATTATTAAAAGACGGCTTGTTTAATGAGTTTTATCAGTTGTGGCCGCACAAGTTTAATAATAAAACCAATGGCGTGACGCAACGTCGCTGGATGGCGGCGGCTAATCCACAATTACCCAGTTTGCTTGATGAAACCTTGGGTGAAGATTGGGTAACCGACTTGTCGCAATTAAGTCGATTGGAACCCTATGTCAAAGATAAAAAATTCCGCGAAAAGTGGTCACAAGTAAAGCTGCATAACAAACAACGTTTAGCGCAATTGATCAAGCAAGATGTCGGCATAGAGGTCGATCCGCATTCGATGTTTGATGTACAGGTAAAACGGATTCACGAATACAAACGTCAGTTGTTGAATGCGTTGCATGTGATTCATTTATATGCGCGCATAAAACGGGGCGATACCGACAACTGGACTAACCGTGTGGTGATTTTTGGCGGTAAGGCCGCACCGGGTTATGCAATGGCAAAAATGATCATTAAATTGATTAACAATATTGCGCAAGTGGTTAATAACGACCCGGATGTCGGTGATCGTTTAAAAGTCGTGTTTATTCCAAACTATCGCGTTTCGGCGATGGAAATTATTTGTCCCGGTACCGATTTATCCGAGCAGATTTCCACTGCCGGTAAAGAAGCCTCCGGTACCGGTAATATGAAGTTTATGATGAATGGCGCCTTAACCATCGGAACCTTGGATGGAGCCAATGTCGAAATTCGTGAAGCGGTTGGTGAAGAAAACTTCTTCTTGTTTGGGTTACGCACGGAAGAAGTGCACGGCATGATCGGGCATTACAATCCGCAGCAGTACATTGATAACGACAGTGATTTGCAAGCAGTGATGTATTTGTTGGAGGTGGGTCATTTCAACCAGTTTGAAGCGGGCATTTTTGACGGCATCTTGGCGTCGTTGCGTAACCCGCATGATCAATGGATGACTTTGGCCGATTTTCGCAGTTATATCGAAGCGCAACAGGCAGCAGCTGAGGTTTATCGTGATCAAGATCGTTGGGTGAGCATGAGTATTTTAAACAGTGCGCGCAGCGGTATTTTTTCTACCGACCGCACGATGCAAGAATACAATCGCGATATTTGGCATCTTGACCCCATTACCGTACAGAGTTGATTTGATGCCAATTACCAGGCCTGGTGATTGGCATCTTCATTGGCTGCATCAGGTTTTGCCGCTGACAAATCACTGTAATTAGTCGGTTGTTCTGCTACAATAACGCCTCGCTTTGATTGCAAAGCGTTTTGCCTTGCTTTGACTGTAAGGTGTTTCACTATGGTGACGTTATTCGTCCCCTCGCGACGCTAAGTTGGGAACCCCGCCAGGT
>DIJW01000204.1 GCA_002421475.1 Thiomicrospira sp. UBA5634
ATGCGTCATAAACATCCGTCTTAACCATAGATCATGAACTCCGACTTAAAATTCCACCAAATTGGTGTCATTCACAGTCCGTTTAGCGATAAATTCGGTTTACCGCGACAACCAGGCCTGGTGCAAGGAAATTTGGGAAAAATCGAGTTGTTTTCGCCATGGGATCGGCAAGAAGCATTGCAAGGTTTAGAAGGGTTTAGTCATCTGTGGATCGTATTTGTATTCCACCAAGCGATTAAATCCACTGAAGATTGGCGGCCTACCGTGCGCCCGCCAAGAGACGGCGCTAAACGCCAAGGGGTATTTGCCACACGTTCACCTTATCGCCCTAACCCGATTGGGTTATCAAAAGTGCGTTATTTGGGTTGGGAAAAACAGCAAGAAAAGTTGTTTTTGAATATTGAAGACGGCGACATGCTAAATGGCACACCGGTGCTGGATATTAAACCCTATTTACCCTACGCCGATATTTGCGCCGAAGCCACCGGCGGCTTTGCTCAAGACGCGCCGCAAGCCAGCGCCTTGCCAATTATTTATAGCGAACTTGCCGCCGAGCAATTAACTCAGGCTGAAAACCGCTATCCACAATTTAAAATTTTGTTAGAAAGTACACTAAAACACAATCCACGCCCAGTACATTTTGGGCATATTCAACAACGTGAACAATTCGGCCTGCGTTTATACGACTACAATATTCAATGGCAACTGCAACCCGACCATATATTCGTCGTGGCTTTTAATAATGACTAAACCGCCAAAAACACCGACACAAAATACAGCAACACTGTCGTAATACCGATCACAGCCAACCAAAACAAAAACACCCAGCCTAACGGTTTCGGATTATTTACCAATTTTAGGCCATACCAACTGACTAACGTCGCCAACATAATAATAATCCAAATCTTTACAATCGCCATAAAACCGCCTCCGCTGTATATTTTTTAGTATTCTACGCCAAATTGACCTCTCTTTAGAGTTATAAAATTTATACACCTTGGTATAAAAAACTTCAATATCATGAAACACCGAAACACCACTATCAAGCCGGCTTCAGCCTTGACTAGTCTAGGGATTTAGTTTCTAATTACCGACAGGGTTTACCCTCAAATTTTTTTAGTGCTTTTAGGAGAGTGCAAACATGAAAAATACAGTTCTAGCTATCGCAGCTGCTGGTTTAGTTTCTTTTGGTATGGCAGCGCAAGCTGGTGACGTCAACGCTGGTAAAGCAGCATACGGTACTTGCATGGGTTGTCACGGTGGTGCTGGTGAAGGTGGTGTAGGTCCGGCTGTTAAAGGCCGTGATGCAGCACAATTGGCTGGTCTTTTGAAAAAATACCGTGCTGGTGAGCAAGTTGGTCCAATGACTGCTTTGATGGCTCCGATGGCAGCTTCTTTGTCTGATGCAGACATCGCTAACTTATCAGCTTACATGGCTTCTTTGAAGTAATTGTAACCTGTTAAAAAAACCGCCTAAGGGCGGTTTTTTTATATCCGGCTCTCATGCTTGGGTATAATGGTTTCAGGTTTACATACCGTTAATTCCCAATTGGAGAACATCTAACATGAAAAAAAGTATCTTAACCTTTGTTGGTATCGGTTTATTAAGCACGAGCGCATTTGCTATGCAACCACCGGCAAAAGCCAATACTTGTGTGGGTTGTCACGGTGCAGACGGTAATAGTGTTGTACCAAACTTCCCAAAAATTGCCGGTCAACATGCCGCTTATTTAGAAAAAGCGCTGAAAGACTACCGTGACGGTTTCCGCAAAGACCCAACGATGGGTGCATTTGCGCGCGGGTTAAGTGATCAAGAAATCAAGGATCTAGCGTTGTTTTATTCACAGCAAACCGCTAAATAAAACACGGCTACGCTAGTCAAAAACCTCGCTTTGCGAGGTTTTTTTATAACTGAATTTATTGCACCAGGCCTGGTGGTAAGTATTTCGATATGGGCACCTAGAATAACCCAATTAATTCTGGCAACGCCAAGTTTTTCAGATCAAGGCGTGACGTTGAAGGAATGTCTAGACCTTACAAAACGTCACAACACCGAGCTGGAAAGCTTGGCTAAGCCCCTTCGGGCGGGGCTTAAAGCAATCTTCTTCGTTGTTGTGTTTCTTGGACATAGAATGACTAAGACCTGCGAACCACGCCTAGAATAAGATTACTTTAAGTCCCGCAGAATTTTATTAGGGTTATTCGAGGTGCCCATATAAAAAAAGCCGTCATGAAGACGGCTTTTTAAATCAGCATTAAGGCGGCAGATTATAACAGTACGCGCTCAATACCTTCTTTTTCAACCTTGCTAACAAAATCACGTTTCCATTGGCTACCAATTAGATTATTTGCTAACTCGACCACAATGTAATCCGTTTTTAGCCCGGTTTCGTTTTGATAACGGTTTAACCCTTGCTGACAAGCTGGGCAAGAAGTTAATAACTTCACATTACCGTTTACCGCCTTTTCTTCACCGGTTAAATCTTTAATGCCTTGCTTCAACTCGGCTTCTTTACGGAAACGTAATTGGTTGGCAATATCGGGACGCGCGGTCGCCAAAGTGCCGGCTTCACTACAGCAACGATCATTTAACGGCACATCAATACCGGTTAATGCCGCTGTCACTTTACTTGAATCATAACGTTTCATCGGGCTATGACAAGGTTCGTGATACATATACTGCACCCCATTGGTCGACTTCATTTTCACGCCTTTTTCCATAAGGAATTCGTGAATATCCAATAAGCGACAACCGGGGAAAATCTGTTCAAATTCATATTTAAGCAATTGATCCATGCAGGTTCCACACGATACCAATACCGTTTTGATTTCCATATAGTTCAGCGTATTGGCAACCCTATGGAATAAAGCGCGGTTTTCAGTGGTGATTTGCGCACCTTTTGCCGCTTGACCCGCCGCAGTTTGCGGGTAACCACAGCACAAATATCCCGGTGGCAAAATCGTCTGCACGCCCACATCGTATAACATCGCCAAGGTCGCTAAACTGACATCGCTAAACAGACGTTCAGAACCACAACCGGGGAAATAAAACACCGCTTCTGTTTCCTCGGTCGTTTTATGCGGGTCGCGCAAAATTGGCACAATGGTGCGATCTTCCAACGCTAATAATGCACGCATGGTCGGCTGGTTTGGCCCGGTATCCAACGGTTTGCGCACAAAATGAATAACCTGTTGCACTACCGGTGTTTGCCCGGTTGAACTCGCCGGTAACTGACCTTTACGCCCCAATAAACCCACCCACTTGGCTAAGTAATGACCGATGCGTTGGCCAACTGCACCCCAACCGATCATGGTGGTGCGTAACAGCTTCACCAGGCCTGGTTGTCCGGTATTCAGATAAAACAAGGCCGCTTTGGTGCCTAAACCGACACGTTTTTGCCCCATATCCGTTAGGATTTTGCGCATCCGAATCGATACGTCACCAAAATCAATATCCACCGGGCAAGGTGTTTCGCACTTATGACAGGTCGTACAATGATCGGCAACATCGTTCATCGCATCAAAGTGGTGTAATGAAATACCGCGCCGCGTTTGTTCTTCATACAAAAACGCTTCAATCACTTGGCCGGTAGCCAGAATTTTGTTACGCGGTGAATAAAGTAAATTAGCGCGTGGAATATGCGTTTGACACACAGGTTTACACTTACCGCAACGCAGACAGTCTTTAATATCGTTATTAAGCTGGTCCAGCTCACTCGCTTCCAAGATCAACGCTTCTTGTTTCACCAACGACAATGACGGCGTATAGGCATTGTGTAACCCCGAGCCGGGCATTAACTTACCTTTGTTAAAGTGACCGTTTGGATCGACTTTATTTTTATATTCGACAAACGCTTGGATTTTTTCCGGCGCGAGGAATTCAATTTTGGTTAAACCGATACCATGTTCGCCGGAAATGACCCCGCCTAAATCGGTTGCGAGCTGCATAATGCGCTCCACCACACGTTCGGCTAACTGAATCATCTGATAGTTATTCGAGTGTACCGGAATATTGGTATGGATATTGCCATCACCGGCATGCATGTGTAATGCCACAAACAAGCGGGCGTTACGGATTTCAAAATGCAGTTCTTTCAGCCGTTTCATCATCGGCTCAAAGTCGTGACCCATAAAGGTTTGTTCAAAGAAACGTAACACGTCTTCACGATATGAAATCACTAAGTCGCGGCGCAAAATCAGTTTCTCAACCGTATCATTTTCGCGTAACTGGGTACGGGCACTTTCATCAAGGAAATCGACAAAATTCGCTGCCGGTTCATCCAACGCATTCAATAACGTTTCCCAGCGCAGTCTTACTTTTTGTAAATGCGTTTGGGTGGCTTCTACCTTGGCTTTAAAGTAACCTGCCGGATCACCTTGACTGTCCTCAAAATCATCAACCTCTGTATATTCTTTAATCTCTGATGCAAAATAGTCTTGCAGGCTTTGCAAAATATCGAGCTTGTTTTGAATCGACATTTCGATATTGATACGCTCAATACCTTCGTTATATTCATTCAAACGCGGTAACGGAATAACCACGTCCTCGTTGATTTTAAAGGCGTTGGTATGCGCAGAAATCGCCGCCGTGCGTGAACGATCCGCCCAGAAACGTTTACGCGCTTCTGCGCTGACCGCCACAAAACCTTCCGCATTACGTTTATTGGCTAACTCAACGATTTCCTGACAGGTTTTGGCAACTTCAAAGCCGTTATCGCCCGCCACATCACCAAGCAAAATCATTTTCGGTAATTCGCGGCGATTGGCTTTGGTGTTGTATTTGACCGCTTTAATATAACGTTCATCAAGATGTTCCAAGCCAGCCAACACAATGCCTTGTGCTTTTTTGCTTTCGATATATTCGGTGATTTCAACAATCGCCGGTACGGCTAAACTTAAATCGGTACCAAAGAATTCTAAACACGTGGTACGAATATGTTCCGGCATCCGATGCAGTACAAAACGCGCCGAGGTAATTAGACCGTCACAGCCTTCTTTTTGTACACCGGGCAAGCCGCTGAGGAATTTATCGGTTACGTCTTTACCCAAACCGGCTTGGCGGAAAGCCGAACCCGGAATGTTTAATGTCTCCACTTCACCTAGCGGCGTTTTGCCATCACGATGATAACGGTGTAATTCAAACGTCACCATTGCTTGATCTTGTAACTTGCCCAGGTTGTGATTTATTCGCACCACTTCCATCCAAGTAGCATCGGGCATCACCATTTTCCATGATGCAAGGTTATCCAGCGTCGTTCCCCATAACACTGCTTTTTTACCGCCGGCATTCATCGAGACATTGCCGCCGATGGTAGAGGCATCGTGCGAAGTCGGGTCAACCGCAAACACTAAACCATTTCGCTCGGCCAGTTCGGTAACACGTTTAGTTACCACACCGGCACCGGTACGCACCGTGGCAACCTTAACGCCAACCCCCGGTAACTCAACCTGCTCCACCATACTGAGGAATTCAAGTTTTTCGGTGTTGATCACCGCCGTATTGCCATGCAACGGAATCGCGCCACCGGTATATCCTGTGCCGCCGCCACGCGGAATCAGGGTTAAACCTAACTCAATACAGGCCGCTACGATTTCAGCCGTTTCTTGTTCGTTATCCGGGCAAATGACCACTAACGGCAACTCTACCCGCCAGTCGGTCGCATCGGTTGCGTGCGACACTCGTGCCAGCCCGCCAAAATCAATATTGTCTTCACGAGTGATCTTCTTCAGTCGTTTACTGACTTTTTGGCGCAAAGCAATTTGTTGCGGGAACCAAGCCTCAAATTTCGCGACGGCTTCACGTACATTCGTTAACAGTTTTTCAGCCAGTTGGTTATTATTAAGACGCGCCTCAACCTGAGCTAACCGATGATGTAATGCATCAATCAAAGCCTTACGACGTTTAGCGTTCTCCAGCAAATCATCCTGAATATACGGATTACGACTGACAACCCACATATCACCCAGCACTTCAAACAACATTTGAGCCGAACGACCGGTGTTACGTGTTTCACGTAACTTCTCAATCGTTTGCCAACCCGATTCGCCCAAAAAACGTAACACAATTTCTCGATCCGAGAAGGATGTATAGTTATATGGAATTTCACGAATGCATTTTGAAGTTGTCATCAGTGCGTTGCCTACTCAAATAATAAAAGGGTTGGTTGTAACCACCAGGCCTGGTGGTTACCGTTGACGTTTACGTTCTCTGGTTTTTTTCTATTCTGCGAATACCGCCACTCGACGTTTGCGATCTTTTTCGCGCGGCGTCAAATTATCTTTGTTTTCATCAAATGGGTTTTCGCCGACACGGTATTCAACAATGACCGGCGTACCGACCCATTTAAACGCTTTACGGAATACGTTCTGCAAATAACGCGTGTAGGGTTGCGGCACTTTATCCAGTTTATTGCCGTGAATA
>DIJW01000126.1:0-163 GCA_002421475.1 Thiomicrospira sp. UBA5634
TGTATTTTTAAATAGACTTCTAAGTTGATGAAGTCGCAAGTTGATCCATGCGCTGATTCAGTTTTTTTATTTTATCCGCGAGTTTGGCAAGATTTTTAGCATAAATGGCATTTTTTTGCCATTCAGCTATTGGTACGGCTGGAAAACCAGCATAAACGCCAGG
>DIJW01000126.1:183-14621 GCA_002421475.1 Thiomicrospira sp. UBA5634
AATCTCAATATGCCCTACCATGCCCGCCTGTCCAGCAAAGGTACAGTTTTTTCCAACTTTTGCACTGCCGGCAAACCCAACTTGACCTGCAATCGCTGAACCTGCACCAATTTCAACGTTATGCGCAATGTGAACCAGATTATCAATAATACAATTATCACCAATAATAGTGTCTTCAATGGCACCACGATCTATAGCTGTGTTATTACCGATTGATACGTTATCGCCAATAACCACACGACCAATCTGAGGTATTTTCACCCATTTTCCTTGATGATTTGCCCAACCAAATCCATCACCACCAATAACAGCGCCTGATTCCAACCGGCAATGACGACCAATCTGACAAGATTGCATAATCGTAACATTGGGCGCTAATTGCGTGTTATCTGCAATCTTGACATTATCCTCAATCACGCAGCCTGCACCGATAACGCAAAAATCACCTAACTCAACATGTGCACCAATGACAACATTGGCAGCTATTTGCACTGTTGTTGAAATTTTAGCCGTTGGGTCAATGACTGCCGATGGATGAACAAAAGATTCAAAAGGTTTCGCATAAATTTTTTGTGCCACATAAGCATAGGCTGCGTAAGGATTCTCGACCGCAATCGAGTTAACCGGACAGTCTTCGACTTGCTGAAGTTTTAATAAGACCGCACTTGCCTGCGTGGTTTCTAATAACGGCAAATATTTTTTATCGGATAAAAAAGTGATTTGTCCTGTCTGGGCGTTTTGCAGACTATTGATCTGATTAACCACCACCTCAGAATCCCCAAATAAAGTCGCATTCAAGCCACACTCATTAAGGTAGTCAATTAATTGTCCAAGTTTAATAGGATTTGACATGAGCAAGATCACTTATCGATTAAATTCAGTTTTTTGCTTAGCAAAGTCTTTGTTTAAAAAGTCTAATACGGCTTGAGTTACATCGATACGATTATTAGTGAAAGCAATACCTTCATACAAAATTAAGTCATAAGACTGGCTAGTACCAATTTCGCGAATAGCTGAGTTGACTAAACCCTGCAGTTTCGCCAATTCTTCATTACGACGGATATTCAACAATTCCTGAATATCATTTCGTTTACGTTGAACTTCACGAGTTAACATCGCAATTTCACGCTCTTTTGCACCCACTTGAGTTTCTGATAAGACCAAACGATTTTTCTGTAAATCATTTTGTGCGGTTTCCAACTGCTTATTCAGCCCCACCAACTCCGTTTGTTGCGGTGCAAACTCACGCTCCAAATTAGCACTTGCCGCTTTAGCTTGCGGTGCTTGCTCAAGCAATAATCCAACATTAACGACACCAATCTTAACCGATGCATTGGCGTGTAATAGGGATGTGCTAAACAAAAACAAAAAACTTATCAACACTAACTGTTTCGCGACATGAACCATTACTCTTTCTTCCCTAAATGTTTGGATAAAAACCTGTAAATGATAAACCATCTAACCCTACTATGTAAGCGAATAATCGCTTTTTAGCAAATCTATGTACTTAGAAAGGCACCCCTAAACTAAACTGAAAACTCTGCAATTGATCTTCTTTTTCGTAGTGTATCGGTTTAGAAAAACTGAAAGCCAGCGGTCCAACTGGTGTTAACCAAGAAAATGCCAAGCCGGTAGCAGATCTAAGTTGCGCCGAATCGAACTCATCTATCGTTCTAAAAATATTTCCCGCATCAAAAAACCAACTTAAACGCAGATTAGACGAGTCTTCAATAAGCGGCATAGGAAAAACCAACTCTGTTGAAAATAAGGTTCGTGCATCACCGCCTTTAGGCCGGTTTGAACCATCTAGAGTTAGATCATAATACTCACCCAATGAGTTAGGCTCAAACCCTCTAACTGAACCTATACCTCCGGCATAAAAACGTTCATAAAATGGCAAGTTGTCTTGATAGTCACCATAACCCGAACCATAAGCTAAAGTACCACCAAGCTTTAAAGTAAAGTTTTTCGACAGGGGAATAAACAAACGCTCTTCAAAGAAAGTTTTATAAAATGTAACATCAGATGTTTCTGGAATAATTGATTGAAACGAAAGACTGGTTAGCTGACCCGACGTTGGAAAATAAAAGCTATTACGACTGTCATAACGCCAACCTGCTGTAAATAACACATAATTATTATCCAAACCATACTGATCAGTATGGTCGACACAAGCACTGAACCCTGAGCAATTTAGCACCTGATTTTCAACTTTTAAGCCAAAATTTAATCTTGTTAACTCACTGGTCGGATAACCTAAATTAAGACGAAAACCTTTATTGTTAACCGTGTAGTCGGTTATTCCCAACTCTGCTGCATTGACTTCATATAAATAAAACCCTGCGCCCAAACTTACACCATCATCAGTAAAATATGGATTAGTAAAACCGATATCTGCCGATTTAGTTGATGCGCTTGAGTTAGCGGTAACATTTAATTCATTACCCGTTCCAAGCCAATTACGCTCCGATACCCCTAAATTAAAACTTACGCCATCTAACTGCGAATACCCAATCCCGGCTGTAAATGATCCGGTGGGTTGCTCTTCAACCTGAATAACTAAATCCACTTCATCATCTGAAACTCGGCGTGTATCTATGTTAACGCGAGTGAAATAACCTAACCGATTTAAACGACTGGTCGACTGGCGCACTGCCGCTAATGAATAAGGGGCGCTTTCATATTGACGCATTTCACGGCGTAACACATGGTCACGAGTTCGTGTATTGCCTTCAACCTCAACCCGACGCACATAAACTCGATTTTTAGACTCTATATAAAAATCTAAATCAACTGTTTGGGTATCCGGATTTAATTTCGTACGCGGCTCGACTTCTGCAAACGCATAACCTTCTTCACTCAACCGATCTCTGATAGCGTTTATTGCCGCAATAATTTTAGTACGAGAAAATAATTCACCGTTTTCTAACTTAATTAATTTACGCAGCTCATCTTGGCTCAGGCGACCATCACACGTAAATTTAATCTTATCTAACCGATACTGCGGCCCTTCAGTTAGACTTGCCGAGATAAACACTTTTGTTTTATCTGCAGATAATGAAACTTGCGATGAATTAATACTAAATTCAGCGAAACCTCGATCCATATAAAATGAACGCAAAGTTTCTAAATCCGACTGCAATTTTGGGCGAGCATACTTATCACCACTCCCCATAATGACGCTTTCCGATAATAAAAACAGACCTTTTAATCGTTCATCTGAATAAGTATTATTCCCAACCAATGCAATTCGTTCAATGCTTGCAGCCTCGCCCTCATCCACTTTAATCTTTAAATCAACCCGATTACGCGCCAGCGACTCCGCTTCAATTTTAATATCAGCGGCATAATACCCCTGATTGTGATACTGACGTTTTAAATCAATGATGACCCGATCCATCTCAATCGCATTATAAATTTTGCCCTGTTTAATCCCCAGTGAGTCCAAGGCCGTCATCAAATCATCAGTTTTAATTAACTTATTCCCCTTAATCTCAATCTGAGCGATAGATGGACGTTCTTCCACTCGAACAATCAACTCTCCAGAATTGCCTTGAAACAAGGCAATATCTTGAAAAAAACCCGTGCGATACAAGGCTCGAATACTTGCTTGCTCTTTTTCAACATCCAACTCTTCGCCGACACTGACTGGCAGATAGGTATAAACAGTTTCATATCCGATACGTTCAATACCCTCAATGACAACTTCTTTGATGGTAAAACTGTCTGCTAAAACCGGCGAAATAAAACCTACTAAACAAAAAGCTAAGCAGATTTTTTTGGTACAAAAATTCTTCAACATGTTATCCATTTGTTATTCTGACCACGTCATTCGTTAACGCCAGGATGGTCAAGCCAACAATAATCAGCAATCCTATGCGAAACCCAATCTCTTCAACCTGCTCACTGACCGGACGACCACGAACCATTTCAATTAAGTAATACATTAAATGACCGCCATCCAACATCGGGATCGGCAGCAGGTTTAAAATACCCAAGCTTAAACTTAATAAACCCATCAAACCTAAAAAACTAATCAAACCAGACTGAAGCGCCTGACCGGAAAAGTTAGCAATCCTTAACGGACCAGACAAATGTTCTAAACCGACTTGACCAAATAGCATTTTTTTAAGCATCACTAAGGTCATGCCAACTAAATTAATCGCATGATCCCAGCCACGCTGCAACGATTCGAACAATCCATATCGCTGTAAAACGTAATAATCATTTAATAACGGCTGCGCTTGATCTACAGCAGCGCCCAGACGTCCGATCATTCGATTATCGAGTTGCACCGCATCCAGCTGAACAGTGGTTGTAAACTCTGCCTGATTACGACTAAATCCAATTTCTACTAAAGCGTTTGGATGCTCTCGCACCCAAGCCACCAGATCCATCCAATCTGCAACCGGTTGATTGGCTATATGCAAAATTAAATCACCATTTTGTAATCCGCCACGCTGCGCGGCGGAGTCTTTTTCAACCCGTCCGATAATTGGCAACATCGGCGGCGCTTTTGGTTGAAACCCCAACTCAGACAACCAAGGTGTGTTAACAGCATTAATATCAAGTGACGACAAATCCAACACCACAGTCTTAAACTCTGTGGTCACAAGATCCAATGATTCTAAATTCAAGGTCAATTGTTTCTCGTCATGAACCAATGCTTGCAAAACTAGTTGCTGAACCTCATGCCAACTCACAATGGTTTTCTCGTTCACGCTTTTTAACCACCAGGCCTGGTGCTTATCATCACCTAACGCTTGCGCTAAAGGAGTATCAACAGCATTAGCGACAAACACCGGCTTTAATGAAGTGACACCGATTAAATTAATCGCAACAAAAACCAACCAAGCAAACAGCAAGTTAATTAACGGCCCGGCTAAAACTATCGCAAAACGTTTGTAGACACTTTGTTGATTAAATGCACGAGCCCTTTCATGCTCCGCAACTGGTGCAACCCTCTCATCAAGAAACTTTACATAACCACCCAAGGGGATTAGACCGATACGATATTCAGTCTCGCCACGTTGAATTTTTGCGATCGGTTTCCAAAAACCGATCGAAAACTCTAATACTTTGACGTTAAAAAAACGCGCTACCGCAAAATGTCCCCATTCATGAATGGTGACCAAAATACCAATTAATAACGCAAAACCAATAACTGACCAAATAATTGTCATACTAATGACCAAAATACCCAAAATAACGGCATCGCCAATAACAAACTATCAATGCGATCCAATACCCCGCCGTGGCCGGGCAAAATTTTACCGCTATCTTTAATACCGACTTGGCGCTTCAGCAAACTTTCAAATAAATCACCATATACTGACAAAGCCGCAATCAAACTGCTAAACAACACAAATACCACCAGGCCTGGTTGTTGCTCAAGTTGAGCAGCCCAAACCCACCATACAGCCGCTGAAACAATCAAGGCCAAAACAATGCCGCCCACAACACCTTCCCATGTTTTACCCGGACTGACGTGTAGCGCTAATTTACGTTGACCAAAACGACGTCCGGCAAAATATGCACCGCTATCCATAACCCAAATCATCAGCATACTAAACAGTAAAATCCATGCAGAGAATGGCGCTTCTCGTAATGCAATCATCGCCAAAGCAAAACTCAAAATAAACACCAAACCAATAAATGCATTCACTACCGGATTTTGTAATACCGCCTGGCCGGCGGTTAGTTGATAACGACTTACTGCGACCACCACCACAATTAATTGCACTAGCGCGAGATAGCCAATTAATGGCGCATAATCAATATAAATTGCCAGTCCAATTACCACGACAGTTAAACCAACATAACTCAGTTTTAGAGCCCATTTTTCAATGCGTGCAAACTGACACCACTCCCACGCTGCAATCATACTCAAACCGATAATCGCCAGCTGCCAGCCCAATTCATTCGCACCAAACAACGCACCAAGGGCAATAACAACTAACACCAATGCGGTGATTATTCTTTGTTTTAACATTAGGATATTTGCTCGCTAGTTTGACCAAAACGACGTTCACGGCAGCCAAAAGATTCAATCGCTGCATCTAAACTGACTTCGTTAAAATCCGGCCATAAAGTATCGGTAAAATAAAATTCGGCATACGCCATTTGCCAAATAAGAAAATTGCTAATACGCTGCTCACCGCCAGTACGAATCAGCAAATCAGGCTCCGGTAAATCGGCTAAACATAAAAAAGGTTGTAATTGAGTTTCATCCAACTCACTAATAGGTGTATCAGGGTGTGCGATTTGCCAAGCTTTCACCGCCTCAACAATATCCCAACGTCCGCCATAATTAGCCGCAATCGTTAGCACCAGGCCTGTATTATGCTGAGTAAGTTGTTCTGCTTGAATAATATGTTGTTGAATTTGAGCTGAAAAAGCAGATCTATCGCCGATAATTTGTAGCTTTACTTGGTTTTCGTGCAGTTTAACCACCTCTTTTTGCAACGCTTGCAAAAAGAGTGCCATCAACTTACTGACTTCCTCAGGCGGGCGGCGCCAATTTTCCGTACTAAACGCAAACAAGGTTAATGCCTTAACGCCCCGTTTAGCGCAGTGCGCTACCACTTTTCTAACAGCATTACGTCCCTTTTGATGGCCAATATAACGCGGTAAAAAGCGCTTTTTAGCCCAACGACCATTACCATCCATAATAATGCCAATATGTTGCGGAACGGGTTGTAAAGTGACAGCTGTAGTCAAAGTGAATTCCATCAAATCTTATGTATAAAACCAAGGTGCTCTAATGACAACGGCCCTGACGGGCCGTTGTGTTAAGTCGCTTGAATTATGCCGTAAATAACGACAAAATTCGACTTAAATTTCTAATAACGAATTCTCTTTTTCAGCCAACATCGCATCAATTTTCCCGACGAATTCATCAGTTAGCTTTTGTACTTCATCATCGGAGCGACGTGCTTCATCTTCCGTAATTTCTTTATCTTTCAATAAGTTTTTAACATCGGTATTCGCATCACGGCGAATATTACGCACAGCAACACGCGCATTTTCCGCCTCAGAACGCGCCACTTTAGCGAATTCTTTACGGCGTTGCTCAGTCAACATCGGCATCGGAATACGCATTAAATTACCCGTTACCACCGGATTCACACCCAAGTCTGACATCATGATCGCTTTTTCAATTTTTTGCATCATTGGCGCTTCCCAAGGCTGCACCGTTAAGGTGCGAGAATCCTCAACATTCACGTTCGCCACTTGTCCAACCGGTACCTCAGAGCCATAATAATCCACTCTAACCGCATCCAAAATACTTGGATGCGCACGCCCGGTACGAATTTTGGCGAAGTTCGCTTCAAGCGTTTCAACGGTTTTCTGCATTCTCGTTTTTGCATCATCGCGAATTTCTTTTAACATCTCATTCTCCTGTTGTCACAAGGGTGCCTTCATCCTCACCCTGTAAAATACGGTTAAGTGCGCCATCTTTTAACATGTCAAATACGCGAATTGGCATGCGATGATCACGACATAAAGCAAACGCTGCCAAATCCATGACCTGAAGGTTTTGCTGAATTACTTCATCATACGTTAACTGCGAAAAACGCAACGCTTGAGGATTTTTTTTCGGATCGGAATCATAAATACCATCGACCTTAGTTGCTTTTAAAACCACATCTGCCGAAACCTCAATACCGCGTAACGCCGCCGCTGTGTCGGTGGTAAAAAATGGATTTCCTGTCCCGCCCGCAAACACCACAATATCTCCGGCCGATAAGCGTTTTTGCGCTTCATTGGCACTAAAACCTTCCGCTACACCATGAATGTCCATCGCGCTCATTAATGATGTTTTTAGGCCATTGCTTTCAAACACATCACGCAAAGCCAAGCCGTTCATCACCGTCGCCATCATTCCCATTTGGTCAGCGGTGCTACGTTGAACTTGATCTGATTGAACCTGTGCACCACGAAACACATTACCGCCGCCAACAACAATCGCAACCTCAACACCCATGTCACGGATAACTTTAACTTGTTGCGCAACTTGCTGTAATACGGCCATATCCCAACCGAAATCGGCTTTTCCCATTAAGACTTCGCCGCTAAACTTCAATAAAATGCGCGAATACTTTAGTGCCATGGTCAAACCCTTTCATTTCAATATGCAAAAATATTAAACAATAAATAAAACCCGTTTTACTTATGATTTAACACTTTCTGATTCATAGAACTTATTGTTTATGTTTATTAACGTAAATTTGATATAAAAAAGCCACAACCGCGGTACATAATGCACCGCGCGTTATGGCGATTTTAGCCTAAATTAAGCTTTGGTTGCAGCAGCTGCAGCGGCGGCAACTTCGTCAGCAAAATTCAACACTTCTTTCTCGATACCTTCACCCACTTCTAGGCGGATAAAACGAGAAACCATTGCGTTTTGAGCTTTTAACAACTTCTCAACTGTTTGATCCGGATCCTTAACGAAAGGCTGACCCAACAAAGTAATTTCTTCCAAGAATTTACGGATACGACCATCAATCATTTTTTCGATGATTTCCATTGGCTTTCCGCTTTCTTTAGCTTGCTCAGTTAGGATTTCACGTTCTTTTTGCAATAACGCCGGATCAACTTCTGCTGAAGAAATAGCCTGTGGCTTAGTTGCTGCAACGTGCATAGCAATATCACGAATTAACGTTTCATTGCCATTATCCATCGCTACCACTACACCAATTTTCTCACCGTGCTGATAACTGCCGATTTCACCGGAAGAGGTTTCAACCAGCTCAACACGACGAATCTGCATATTTTCACCGATTTTTGCAACCAATGCGCGACGTGTTTCATCAATTGTTTTGCCAGAAGCCATTTTTTCTTCTGCCAAGGCTTCAACTGTAGTGAAACCCTTGTTCAGAATAATTTGCGCAATTTCGTTAGCAAACGTCTGGAACTCATCACCTTTGGCAACAAAGTCAGTTTCACAGTTAACTTCAACGATTGCTGCTTTTTTCTTGTTGTCAGAAATAGCAATAGCAATTACACCTTCAGCGGCTACACGACCAGCCTTTTTATCCGCACCTGCCATACCTTTAACGCGCAAGAACTCAATCGCTGCTTCCATATCACCCTGAGTTTCGTCCAGAGCTTTTTTACAATCCATCATGCCTGCGCCTGTTCTTTCGCGCAATTCTTTAACCATCGCTGCAGAAACTGCCATCTTGTTAATCCTTTATCAAATTCAATAAGTTTAGAAACAACAAGGCCTGGATAACCAGGCCTGGTGGTAAGCATTCGAATTAAACCGCTTCGGTTTTTTCTTCCGCTTCAACAAATTCGTCAGCGGCGCTGGCGGTAGTAATCGTACCTTTACCTTCAATGATCGCATCTGCCATTGATTCTAGGTAAAGTTTAATCGCGCGTAATGCGTCATCGTTACCAGGAATAACATAATCAACACCATCAGGGTTGTTGTTAGTATCCACTACACCGATAACAGGAATACCTAGCTTTTTAGCTTCTAGAATTGCGATGTCTTCGTTACCAGTATCGATAATGAACAATGCATCAGGCATAGCACGCATATCTTTAATACCGCCTAAAGATAACTCCAACTTGTCCATTTCACGCGTCATTGTTAAAGCTTCGCGCTTAGTCAATTTATCAAACGTACCATCTTGAGACATAGTTTCAAGCTCTTTTAAACGCTTAATAGACTGCTTGATTGTTTTGAAGTTAGTCAACATACCACCTAACCAACGGTGGTTAACGTATGGCATACCACAACGTTTTGCTTCTTCTGCGATAATGTCGCGTGCGGCACGTTTAGTACCAACAAACAAAACTTTACCTTTATTAGCAGCAACCGAACCAGCCATGTTTAACGCATCGTTTAACATCGGCAGTGATTTTTCTAGGTTGATGATATGAATCTTGTTGCGTGCACCAAAAATGTACTGACCCATTTTAGGGTTCCAGTAACGTGTTTGATGTCCAAAGTGACAGCCCGCTTCGAGCATTTGACGCATAGTAACTTTTGCCATTTTTTTCTCCAGTTTTGGGTTAGGCCTCCGCTTATCCAGATGAAACGAACCTGCTTTTTATCGCCGGCACCCCGCTTCATGTTTCGATAAACGTGTGTTTTAATCTGTTAAAATAAGCTCACTTCAAAATGAGCGCGGCATTTATACCATAGCTAGACTTTTGGTACAAGCTTTCAACGCTTAAAAAGCACCCGCTCAATTTCAAACAGCACAATGTGGAACCCTTTAATGAACATAATCTTAAAATCAGCTGAACAACTTGAAAAAATGCGCATCGCCGGTAAATTGGCTGCGGATGTATTGGTAATGTTAGAGCCCTTCGTTGTTCCGGGAGTCACCACTGAGGAACTTAATCAAAAAGCACATGACTATATGGTCAATGTTCAAAATACCATTCCGGCCACATTGGGTTATCACGGTTTTCCAAAATCTATCTGCACCTCCATTAACCAAGTGGTTTGTCATGGCATTCCTGCTGATAAGAAATTAAAAAAAGGCGACATTATCAATATCGATGTCACGGTAATTAAAGACGGTTATTACGGTGATACCAGCAGAATGTTTGAGGTTGGCGAAATTGCCCCTTTCGCATCCCGCTTGTGCAAAATAGCACACGAATGTTTATGGCTGGGTATCCAACAAGTCCGCCCGAAAGCCACGCTCTATGATGTTGCTCTCGCTATTCAGACCCATGCAGAAGCCAATCACTGCTCCGTAGTGCGTGAATACTGTGGTCACGGCATAGGTGAAGACTTTCACGAAGATCCGCAAGTATTACATTATGCATCACCCGACCTTAAACGAGTTGTATTCAAACCCGGCATGACTTTCACTATCGAACCGATGATTAACCTAGGTAAACCTGAAGTTAAATTGCTCGGCGATAACTGGACAGTAGTAACCAGAGACCGCTCACTGTCAGCGCAATGGGAACATACGCTTGCGGTAACCGAAACCGGTTTTGAAATTTTCACGCTTCGCCCGGGTGAACAGCCCATTATTTAAAAGCACACAATGAATAACCAGACCGATCTACCGAACTTTATCAGCGCCTTATCACAACCGGAAATTGCGGCCAAGGTCGGTCGTACTATGCTTAAACAGTTCACTGAGCATCAATTTAACCAATTTGATCAAGGCACACCTGTTGCCGAACTGGTTAAAGAGCGTGCTGTTTTTGTCGATCAAATTCTTAAAAAAATCTGGCACCACAGCTTTGACTCCGACCAATTTGCACTACTTGCCGTTGGAGGTTACGGACGCGGTGAACTTCACCCCTACTCTGATATTGATTTACTGATTTTGTGTCAAAACAGCCAGTACGATAATGAAATTGTGGCGCGTTTTATTACCTTATTATGGGACATGGGATTTGAAGTTGGCCACGCTATTCGCACTCTAGGGGAATGTCAGCAAGCCGCACTGGAAGATATCACTACTGCAACCAATCTGCTCGAAGCACGTTGGATTACCGGTGATTACAGCCTATATGAACAACTTCAAAACTTATGGAAACAGGATTCATTTTGGCCAAGTCAACAATTTTTTGATGCCAAAGTAGCCGAACAACATAATCGGCATAAACGTTTTCACGATACGGTTTATCAACTCGAGCCCAACATTAAAGAAAGCCCCGGGGGGTTACGTGACATTCAAACTATTTTTTGGGTTGCTAAACGTCATTTTAACGCCACCTCTATCCATCAATTGGTGCAAAAACAGTTTATTACCCCAGAAGAATATCGCGAATTAGATGCTGCCTATAAATTCCTCAGTCGGGTACGCTTCGTTTTACACCGTCTAAAACAGCGCCGCGAAGATCGCTTATTATTTGATAATCAGCAACAAGTCGCACAAACGTTTGGTTTTGACGATAACAATGAAAAACTGGCTGTTGAGCAGTTTATGAACCGATATTATCGCAACCTGCGCTCCGTGGTAAAACTCAACGAAATCCTGCTGCAACACTTCTATGAAGAAATATTTAACCAACACGAACCGGAAATAACAAAAATTAACCAACGTTTTCAATTGGTTAACAAATACCTCGACGTGCGAAGCGAGCAGGTTTTTCAACAATTCCCCAGTGCATTGCTGGAAATTTTTATCATTATTGAAAACGATCCTAATATTGCCGGTGTACGCGCCCGCACCTTACGCTTATTACGCGAGAACTTACACTTGATTGACGAATCCTTTCGTCTTGACCCAATCAATAAAGCGTTATTTATTGAGATTTTTCGTCAGCCCAAGGGCGTTAATGCCTCAATGAGACGTATGCACAGTTACGGCATATTAGAAGCATACATCCCGGCGTTCCACAAAATCAGCGGTCTAATGCAATTTAATATTTTTCACGCCTATACTGTCGATGAACACACTATTCTGGTGATTCGTTATTTAAGACGTTTTTTTATTAAAGAATACGCGTTTGAATTCCCGACTGCCCACCAAGTTGCCAAATCCATCTGTAAACCGGAAATATTATTCTTAGCAGGTTTATTTCATGATATTGCCAAAGGGCGTAACGGTGCGCACGAAATACTTGGGGCAGACGATGCCTATCAGTTTTGTAAACAACACAACCTCTCCCTTACCGATACCAAGTTGGTGGCATGGTTAGTTAGGCATCATCTTGAGTTTTCCAGCGTAGCACAACGTAAAGACCTCAGTGATCCCAATGTTATCCTCGAGTTCGCCCGCTTGGTCGGTAATCAAAATCGCTTAAATTATCTGTACTTGCTCACCGTTGCGGATGTTTGCTCGACCTCGGATGATGTGTGGAATGATTGGAAAAACTCATTATTTTTAGAACTTTATAACGAAACATCCAACGCACTCGATAAAGCACAAGAAATTCCGCGTGATAAAGCGAAAAAAGCGATTCTACACCAAGAAAGATCGCGTGAAATTTTAGCTAAAAAGGGCCTCAACGTAAGCGACTATCAAGCGCTGTGGAATGCTTTGCAAAAAACAGAATTTTTTAATCGTCAAACACCCGGAGAAATTAGCCGCATCACGCAAGATTTAGTGAAAGCTCGAGATAAAACCTTTAACTTGGGGCTGACCGCTAAAACCCAACGTGGCGCGTCTGAATTGATGTTATACATGCCCAATCGCGACTTTTTGTTTGCACAAATCACGCAGGCTTTAGACTCATTAAATCTGAACATTGTTGAGGCTAAAATATATTCGACCAGTGACAATATGACGTTGGTATTAGTCTATTTTCTCGATTTACAACAAGAAGCCGTTAATGATGAAGACATTCTGTTACGAATCCGCGACAAACTACAAAAATACCTTGAACAACCTAATAGCGTAAGTCCAAACATCAATCACACTAAATCTCGTCGTATTCGGCACTTTAAAACCCCGACTGAAATCCAATTCCGTGATTTAAGTGATAAATTGAGTGAGGTATCGATTAGCACCAAAGACATACCCGGCCTGCTGTCTCGCATCGGTCAAGCATTCCGCGATTGCGGTATTCGAATGCATGATGCCAAAATTAACACCGTGGGCGAAAAAGCAGAAGATACCTTTTTAATCAGCACCACGGATGATGAAGCCATTCATACTGAACAACAAAAACAACTGACCCAACGCCTGCTTGAATATATCGAAACTTAATGCATTTATACCAACGTTGCTGCCGAAACCAGGCCTGGTGTTTGCCATAAACTTAATTAGCATCCGGCTCAAACAATTCAAATGCATTTTGATCTGGGTCACGCACAAACAAAGCTTTGCGGCCTGACTGGCTGCGGGTATAACTTATATTTTTCTGATCCAATAATGCGGCAAAGGAGTCTACCGAATCTACACGCAACGCAAAATGCACGTCCCTGCCACCATGAGCAGGCCTGGTTCAATTGGCATATGGATTAGGCAACTGCATTAAATGCAAACTCTGACTTGCCCCCAAGTCTAACCAATAACCTACAAAACCAAGATTCGGTCTTTCAAGCAGGTCTAAACCCAATAAGTCTTGATAAAAATTCAGCGAATGCTCAGCATTGGTTACCAAAATACTAACATGATCAAACCCGATTACCTTTGCCACCCTAGCCTCCATTTTTCTTTGGTCACACGCTTTAAACTGGTATAATCCGCCAATTGTATTTTAATTAACGATGGAAATTGAGATTATGTCAGCGGATCTACAGCAAATCATTGAATNNCTCACCCCAAAAAATGTTGATGCCGAAACTAAACGTGCTATTCAAGAAGCCATTCATTTATTGGACAGCGGCAAAATGCGTGTTGCAGAACGCCAAGCCATCGGTAAATGGACAGTTAACGAATGGTTGAAAAAGGCTGTTCTATTGTCTTTCCGCACTGAAGACAACGTTGTAATGAACTCTTCAGAAACTCGTTATTTCGACAAAGTTCCATCTAAGTTTGCCGATTACTCACAGGCAGATT
>DIJW01000147.1 GCA_002421475.1 Thiomicrospira sp. UBA5634
CGTTTATCAAGTTTCGGCTGGCTTGGCGCACGAGTTATCGTTAGTCGCGGTAATGATGCGGGACTTACCCTTATTTAGTGTAGAGCAAACGCCAATCGGCAAACGCATTATTGATAAAGCGGTTGAAGATGGGATGAGTTGGCGGGTTGAGATAGTAGTGGAAGGACATACGGATAATGATCCGATTGACGCAAGTTCAGTTTTGCGCAATAACTGGTTTTTGAGTACGATGCGGGCACAAAATGTAATGCAGTTGTTGTATCGAGATAGTCAGTTGGCGAATGAGCTTTTTTCGGTGGCGGGATTTGGTGAACACCGCCCAGTTGCATCAAATGATACCCTTTTTGGCAAAGGTAAAAATCGTCGAGTAGACATTCTCATCAATGCCAGTTTCACGCGCGCATCAGGCGTTAATTAATTTTTTTTAAGGCTGCCGTGCCAGTTTTAAAACGACTTGCTTCTTGTTTTAAGCCCTGTTCCAATTGTTGCAAATGTGACGCAAGTTGGGCGTTATGTTGCACCAGTTCGGCGTTTTGTTGAATAGCTTCATCTAATTGGTTAACGGCACGATTTACTTGCGAAATGCCTTGCGCTTGTTCCGTTGAACTTACCGCAATTTCACTCACGATATCATTCACGCTTTGAATACTTTGGAAAATAGTTTCGAATGATTGTTGAGTGGTTTCCAGTTTGGTTGCACCTTGGTGCACTTGAGCAACAACCTGTTCAATTAATTGACGAATATCTTTAGACGCTTCGGCAGATTTTTGTGCCAAATTTCGTACTTCTCCGGCTACAACCGCAAAGCCGCGGCCATGGTCACCGGCACGCGCGGCTTCAACAGAAGCATTTAATGCCAACAGGTTTGTCTGGAACGCAATACTATCAATCAGCGAAACAATATCGTTAATTTTTAAACTCGAGGCCTGAATCGTTTGCATACTGTGAACGGATTCTTCCATTACACCACGTCCTTGTTCCGTTTGTTGGCGTACATTTAAAGTCAATTGGTTCGCTTGGCGCGCATGATCGGCTACTTGTTGCACACTGGTTGTGAGCTGAGACATCGTGCGCGCAGTGTTTTCGATTGAATCTGCTTGCTGACGTGTGCGCTGCTCTAAGCTGTGGTTGCTTTGCACCATTTCATCAACTGTGCTTTCCATTGCTAAGGTGCTTTTTTTAACACCAATCATCGCCTGATTGATTTGGCTCATTGCGGCATTAAGGTGTGATTTTAGACGCTCCATCTCGCCACTGAATTGACCTGAAATTTGATAATTAAGATTGCCGTCAGCAAGTGAGTCTATGGCGGAAAATATACCTGATAATCCGCCTTGTAACGTATTCATGGCTTGGTTGGTGTGGTTAATAAGTTGTGCAAGTTGACCGCTGCCTTTAACTTGAATACGTGCGTCAAGATGACATTCTGAGACCCCTGACATAACTTGGTTGATTTGGGCAACGACTTGGTCAAGTGTTTGCATGGCATGGTCTACTTCTTGACGTAATGTGCCTTCTACGGATTGATCCATCCGTTGATTAAACTTCCCTTGTGCTAAAGCCTGCGCAATATGTTGCAGGGATTGCATGGTGCGCTGCAAACTTTCAATTGCAGCATTGACGTAATTTTTAAAAACTAATAAATCACCCGCCACTTCAACACTCACGCGTTGCGTGTAGTCGCCTTTCACAACATTCGCCAAGCTGGCATTGGTTTGATCAAAGACCGATTGTAGGTTTTGGGTGAGGCGATTAAAAGCATGAGAAACTGCACCGACTTCATCTTGATAACTAATGGGGAGATGTTGTGAGAAATCGTTGGTTTGAGTGATGGATTCAATCCCGCGCTGCATTGCAGATAATGGGCGTGCAATTCTGCCAACCAATGTTGCAACCATTAGAGCTAAAAACATTGACATGGTAATAAGTACAGCAACGATAAAAAAATCGAGATTATTCATAACCTGTTGCAATAAAGGATCAACTGCCAGGCCTGGTTGAGATTGGCTGTAATTTACTGCAACTTGATTGATTTGTTGTTTTAAATAGATAAAAACGCTAGTAAAAAACACACCAGCCATAACCATTAAACTAAGTAATAACTTGATTAAACTGGAGATTTTTACTTTACTCCACCAGCTTGGGTGGGATGATGTATTTAAATGTGAGTTCATGATTAATGCTCAAAAAATTATTGCATAATCATACTCTTATAGGTTTAGTAAAGTAAAGAATGTTTGTGATATAAAAACATATAGTTCGATTTAAGGTAAAGCCCAATTGATTGGGCGAATCTGATGTTGTTGTAAATAATGATTAGCCTGTGAAAAGGGTCGACTGCCGAAAAACCCCCTGTGAGCAGAGAGGGGAGAAGGATGCGCACTTTGTAGTACTAAATGACGTTGGCGATCAATAAAAGCTCCCTTTTTTTGTGCGTAAGCTCCCCACAGTATAAATACGAGATGCTGTTTGTGTTGATTGAGTATTTGAATAACACGATCGGTAAACTTTTCCCAACCTTTATTTTGATGAGCGTGAGTATGACCCGCTTCTACTGTTAATACGGCATTCAGTAGTAAAACACCCTGTTGCGCCCAAGGTAAAAGATAACCGGTATGTTGATTGTGTACGTTTAAATCAGAACTTAATTCTTTGTTGATATTCTGTAAGGATTTTGGCAGAGGGAAAACGTCTGGAAGCACAGAAAAGCTTAACCCATGCGCATGCCCGAAAGTTGGATATGGGTCTTGTCCGAGAATGACAACTTTAACCTGCTCGAATGGTGTGCTGTTTAGTGCATTAAACCATTCTGAAGGTTTAGGTAAGATAGTTTTACCTTTCTGTTTTTCCTCAGCTAGAAACTGTTTTAGTTGTAGCATGTAGGGTTGATCAAACTCGGTTTGTAAATAATGAAGCCAGCTCGGATCTAGTTTTATATGTCCCAATGTTAACTCCTGATTACTCATGGAGAAAGACGAACACAAGACCAAGCTTGGGGATCCGTTGTGTGAACGGAGAACTGTAATCTATCATGCAGACGGTTGGGCCGTCCTTGCCAAAATTCAAAGCGTTTGGCTACTAAACGGTAACCACCCCACGTATCAGGGCGTGGAATTGGCTTGCCGGCTAACTCCTTTTTGGCGTCAAGCATCCGTTGTTCCAAAGCCTCTCTACTATCAACAACTTGGCTTTGTTTGGAAATATAAGCACTCAACTGACTGTCTAGCGGGCGACTTTGAAAATAGCGGTCGGAGTCATTAGGGTTGATTTTTTCAACAATACCTTCGATCCGTATTTGGCGTTCTAATTCAGGCCAGAAAAAAGTGGCGGCAGCACGTTTTGAGGTGATCAATTCACGTCCCTTAGCACTTTCGTAATGGGTATAGAAAATAAAACCGTCACGGTCAAATGCTTTAAGTAGCACAATGCGTGCATGAGGCTGTTGGGTTGCATCTACTGTGGCTAGAGTCATTGCGGTTGGTTCAGGCACATTATTTTCAAACGCGTCATCCATCCATTGTTGAAACAACTCAAATGGGTTGACATCTTTAAAGCTGTCATTGAGTTCACCAAGTTGGTAATTTTTACGATGCGCATGATAATCGCGATTAGGCATAGTAGATTCTCTCAAACTGATTAAACGAATATTGGTTCAATGATAAACGTCCCTAAGTCTAATTTCCATGATTTAACGCAATCGTGTTACAAATACATTTGTTTTGAATAACAAATATGGTCTGTTCAAATGCAATAGAACGGCCTACAGGGCTCATTTTTAAAGGTAAAACAGGCTTTTTATGGCATGGTGGTTTACTTTAGTGGTTGTCTAACCAATAATATGGGCAATATAAAAACGCATAATATGATCACCAGGCCTGGTTATCTTGGGCGCTTAAAGGAGTGGATGTGAGTCAAACGTATAATTCGGCGGAAATTGAAGTTTTAACGGGTCTTGATCCGGTACGTAAGCGCCCTGGCATGTATACCGACACGACTCGTCCAAACCACTTGGCGCAAGAAGTGATTGATAACAGTGTCGACGAAGCCTTAGCGGGTCATGCTAATGAAATAACCGTTGTTCACTATGCTGATGGTTCGGT
>DIJW01000114.1 GCA_002421475.1 Thiomicrospira sp. UBA5634
AGGCGCGTTTTTTAGCCTGCCCGAGCGCGGTTTCTGCCAATTGAAGTTGGTAACGACGCCCCTTGCCTATGCCAAACATGACATCCAACTCAATTGGCGCGGACTCAACGTTAAAGCTCTGTTGATGAATTTGATGTTTTAAAGTTTGCAGGGTGTCACTAAATAGTTGAGCATTAACGCCTTGTCCGGGCAATATCGCAAAACGATCACCGCTGATGCGGTATAAATTAAAACCCAGATCATAACTTTGGTGTTTCAGCCAGTTGGCAAACGTGACTAGAATTTGGTCGGCAAAGTCAAAACCATAAAAATCATTAAATGACTTAAAGTGTTTGATGTCCAACAAGGCTAATTGATTACTATGATGGTTTTCAATATCAATCAATAACTGACGGCGATTTGGCAAGCCGGTGAGTTTGTCGCGGCGCTGTTCTTCAATCATGCGTTCTTTCATAATCAAGTCAGTGACATCATTGCGAATACTGATGTATTCAACGATTTGATTTTGATCGTCTAAAATCGGCACAATTACACTTTGCACGTAATAAGTTTGACCATTTTTTTTACGATTTTTAATGGTGCCACGCCAGACTTTTTTGTTGGTAATGGTTTGCCAAAGATCAGTAAAAACGTCTTTCGGCATTTCGGGGTGGCGCAGGACGTGGTGGTTTTTGCCCATTACTTCTGCCGCACTGTAGCCGGTTATTTTTTCAAACGCTTGGTTGACATAAGTAATACGTCCTTGCGGATCGGTTTTAGACACAATCGCCGTTTGGTCAAGCGCCACCTTGTATTGTTCTAAAAACTGCAGACTGGATTTAAGTTCGGCGGTGGTGACATTGCTCAGATGTGTCAGCGAACGTAAGGTTGAGACGTTGGCTAAAAAGTGGGGTTGATTGAGCTCAGGCAAACTGACTTTATGTTGCTTATTTTCCGCCAGGGTCAAGAAGGTTGTGGTGATATTAAGCAGCTCATTACAGCGGTCATGGTGATAAAACTCGCCATAAGTGAAAAATCCGGCAGTCGGCGCAAGTTGGCTTAATGCGGAAAGTTCTGCTTCGATATGTTGGTTTAAAAACGAACGTCGTGCAGTACAAGAATATATGAATACGCTTTCAATCGGATAATTCACTGCGCTGGATAAGGCTTTATCATTTGCTTGGTGCAAAATAGTTTCAATGTCGGCAATGCCGAAACGTACCTGATCGCCGGGATTAAAGTTGCCGGCAAAGACCAATGCCCCCTCATCAGTGACGGCTACCGCCGAGCGACCAACTTCGAGTCCATTGATATTTTTTATCAACGGAAACTCCATAATGCTGGCAGGTAATGATTGCGCGACTTCATCACCCAAGTAGTGTTTGTACACCTCGATGATCGGTGTGTCGTCGAGTTCATAAATAACAGAACCCTCGCAGCGTGTAACAATCATGCTGCGCCCGATCGACGTCCAGTTGAGGACATAATCTTGATGAGCGATTAAATCATCATTAATTAAAAATACGCCAACCACACCTTGCTGATAACAGTGTTGTTGATGAATCACCAACGTGTGTTTAAAGCGATTATGATCCCCTGCGTTACCACCGGCAATCATAAGATCAGGTGCATTTTGTGCTAAACCTTCAAGTAAATTTTGTGGCTGGCCTTGCAGGGTGTCGGCAAATAAAATGGCGCAACGTGCGTTTAACTTTAGGGCTTGTTGGGCTAACTGTTGGCCGGCCGCAAAACTCAAGTCGGCTTGATAAAAACTGACTAGTTGAGTTTCGTTAAAAATGCTGAAGGCGAGTACGATATCTCCATCACGGACTTCTGACTGATAAATTTCACCGCTGGTGCTGGCGCCGATAATAACAATGTGTGGGCGTAAGTTAAGGATATGCTGAAGCAGAGATGTTAGATGTTTACTGTCAAGTTCACCACTAAATACCTGCAATAAAATCTGCTCCTGATCAAACTCTGGCTGGGATAAAAACTGAGTCAAATCGGGGGCAGATTGGAATCGGTGTATCAGTGTTTTCATTATAACTCCGCCGAGAGAATGCGGAGTGTGAAACACTCCGCGAAGGTTTTAACAATGCTAGTTGTTAAAATTCTGACCATTCATCATGGTCAGTTTGAGTCGGTTTTGTTTGCACTGAAGCAGGTTTTTTGGCCGGTGCCAATTTTGCCGGCGCTAGAGCCGCAACCGGACGCGTAGCAGGTTTACTGGCCGATGCGATCAGTTTAGGTTTAGCCGCTGGGCGTTGGCGATGCGGATTGTTATTGCCCGTGGTGGTGAAGAACGCCATATCTTGCGACAGAATATTCGCCTGTTCACTCATGCTTTCAGACGCTGCAGTGGTTTCTTCAACTAAAGCCGCGTTTTGTTGCGTGACTTGGTCAATGCTATTTATTGCTTCGTGAACTTGATGAATACCGGCTGCTTGCTCATTTGAGGCTTTAGCGATTTGACCAATCATGCTGGTGACTTCATTGATTGAACCGGTAATGCCGTTTAATACTTCACCGGATTCGGCAGCGAGTTTAGTGCCTTGATCAATGCGATTAACACTTTCAGTAATTAACAGTTTAATGTCCTTAGCTGCCTCAGCGGATTTCTGCGCCAATGCACGTACTTCACCGGCAACCACCGCAAATCCACGACCATGGTCACCGGCGCGCGCCGCTTCGACTGCCGCGTTTAATGCCAGCAAGTTAGTTTGGAACGCGATACCGTCAATTAATGAAACAATGTCAGCGATTTTATGACTAGACTGTTGAATCGCATTCATGGCTTCAATTGTCTGCTGCATTACTTTTGAACCCTGCGTCGCTTTAGTTTGAACACCTTTCGCCACATCAACCGCCTGATTAGCGTTTTGGGTGTTATGCTGAATCGTTGAGTTCATTTCATCCATCGTAGCCGAGGTTTGTTCTAATGCCGCCGCTTGCTGTTGTACACGTTCACTTAAATCGTGCGAACCTTGTGAAACTTCTTGTGCGGCACCGTTAACCACTTTGGCTGCTTCAACCGCCACCGAAACAATGCCGTCTAAACGTGAAATTGAGCTGTTAATGGCATCTTTTAATTGACCCAACTCACCTTCAAAATTATTGTCAATCGTCTGGGTTAGATCACCTTCCGCCATGCCGGTGGTGACACGAATGACATCGTTCATTGCACCTTGAATTGAATCAAGCAAGTCGTTAATAGAACGGCTGAGTTGCTGGGCAACCCCTTCTACTTTTGACAGATCAATTCGGTCACCTAAATAACCTTGCTGCGCTTTTTCAACCGTGCGGCTGACGTTTTGCAGCAATTGAACTTCTTGGGTTTCATCGCGCCATTCAACCAATGTTGCGGTACGTAGGCCGGCACGGTTGGTGATAGGTAACATTGCTAGTTCAAAATAATAACCGGCCACTTCGATTTTAGCGGTCATCGGTTTATCGAGTTTAGCCAACATTGCACGTTGATGGGACGGGTCTTTATGGAAGATGTCGATATTGGCACCAATCATGGTTTTCATGTCGAATCGTGGTAAGGCTTCTTTTAGTTTTGCTTCACGTGCAGTCAAGAACGCTCTGATATTGTCGTTCATATACATAATATTGTAATTAGCATCGGCCATCATTACGTTACTTTGTAACTTGTCTAATGCCATTTGTAATTGACGGGCTTTATCAAGTTGATAAGCACTTTCTTCACGACCTTCCAAAAACGCCAAATTGGTTGAAATGATCGCACTGCGCATTTTGCCGCTATAGGTTTCAGGATCATATTTGGTTTCGGCGAGTGGTTGACCGCCGGCCAGTTGATTTAACGCGCTAATGGTGTTTTGTTGCATACGTGTCAGATAAACGCCGTAACTAACTAATAAACCAACCAGAATAAAAGCCAATACTTCATTTAACATCGGGCTGACAAAGCTTGCGCCCATCAAGGCCAGCAAGTTAGGGATGAGGGCAAACACAATACCCAGCATACCAAGTTGTAATGCGGGATTAAGGTGGGCAAACAGGTTTAAACGACCGAGGTTAAAGCCGTAACGAACTTGACCGTGTTCAATTTTAGCTTTACCGGAAGCGATGTCGCGATAAGCTTGGCTGGCGGCTTGTTTTTCAGTGGTAGTGATACGCGAACGCACGGACATATAACCGCTAATTTTGCCATCTTTAAATACCGGTGTCGCACGCGCTCTTACCCAATAAAAACCGCCATCTTTGCGGCGGTTTTTAACCAGCTGTGTCCAAGGAATGCCGTTTTTTATATCAGCCCACATATCAGCGAATACAGCAGGCGGCACATCCGGGTGGCGGATCAGGTTGTGCGGTTGACCGATCAATTCAGCGCGCGAATAACCACTGGCGGCCTCAAATGCATCGTTACATTCGATGATATTACCGATTAGGTCGGTTTTTGATACCAGTGTTTGTCCTTCAAGAACCTCATATTCCTTGTCAATAATCGGTTGGTTATTGCGCATGTTTTGCCCCCGCAAGTCGTACTAAAAAATGGTGTGAGATTAGAATAACACTTTTGTATATGTTTTGTATAAATAGTTGGCGACAACATTAACAAAAAGTGACCAAAAATATCGCAAGAACCGATTATAGCGTTAATAAGTGTTGCCTGATATAGGAATAATATTTATGGGGTTATTATTTTTGTTGTTAAATACAGTTACTTAGACCAAATCGTAACACTGGATACGAACTTATTCAATATTTTGAACCTGTTCTCTCATTTGTTCAATTAGAACTTTAAGTTCGATACCGGCTTGCGTGCTGCGACTGTCGATTGATTTAGAGCCGAGCGTATTGGCCTCGCGATTGAGTTCCTGCATTAAGAAGTCCAAACGGCGGCCAATTGCGCCGGGTTGTTCAACCACTCGCACCACTTCGTTTAAATGAGTGAGTAGTCGATCTAGTTCTTCCTCTATATCTAATTTTTGCGCTAGTAAAGCAATTTCCATCGCCAACCGAGTTTCATCCAGGGTGGGCGATAACTCACTGATACGTTGACGCATACGTTGTTGTTGCTGTTGCAAAATAGTGGGAATTAGGGGCTTGAGATCATCAATAATTTGGCGCATGGATTGGGTGCGTTGCAAGATTAAAGTCGCCAGTTGCTGACCTTCGCGCTGGCGGCTTTCATTCAGCTGTTGCAGAGCGTTGTCAAAGTTTTGTATAACTATTTTCTGGAGCTCATCACTGGATAAACTCGGCTGTTGCACCAGGCCTGGCCAGTTAAGAATGTCTAATGGATTAACTTGAGTGGCTTCCGGTAAACGTTGTTGAATCTCACAGATCGCTTCTGTCAATTGTGACAACAGCATTTGATTAATCGGTAAACTTTCAATGTCATGCTGTTGCTGAACTTTTAAACTAATATCCAGTTTGCCCCGTTGTAACAGCTGTTTACATTGATCACGAAATGTCATTTCAAGGTGACGATAATTATCGGGTAACTTGAAGTTAAGCTCTAAAAAACGCTGATTTACGCTACGAATTTCCCATTCAATCAGTGCGCCGGGAATGGCTTGGTTTACGCGGGAAAACGCCGTCATACTGTTCATGAGCTGAATCCTAAATGGTTTATAATAAGCCGCTATTTTAGACGAGTTTATCGACAAAGGAAAAATCATGCGTCCAAGCGCCCGCCAACCGCAAGCATTACGCGAAATTACGATTACCAAAAACTTTACTAAACATGCCGAAGGTTCGGTGTTGATCGCGTTTGGTGATACCCAAGTGATTTGCACCGCCACTATTGAAGACAGTGTGCCGCCTTTTTTAAAAGGGCAAGGACAAGGTTGGGTAACGGCGGAATATGGCATGTTGCCGCGCTCAACCAATACACGCATGCGCCGCGAAGCGGCATCCGGTAAACAAGGTGGGCGTACGTTAGAAATTCAACGATTAATTGGTCGTGCGTTACGTGCAGCGGTCGATTTATCTAAACTGGGTGAGCGCACAATATATATTGATTGCGACGTTATTCAAGCAGATGGCGGTACACGTACTGCCGCGATTACCGGCGGTTTTGTTGCGTTGGCTTTAGCAATTGAAACCTTAATGGAGCAAGGCAAATTGCACGACAATCCCTTATTACATTATGTTGCAGCCGTATCGGTGGGAGTGTTTCAAGGTGAACCGGTGGTGGATTTAGACTATGCCGAAGATTCAAATGCCGATACCGATATGAATTTGGTGATGACTGAAGACGGACGTTTTATCGAAGTGCAAGGTACCGCGGAAGCGGCGCCTTTTTCGATGGCTCAATTGACCCAGTTGTTGGCAATGGGACAGCAAGCGATTTATGAGTTGATCGCCAAACAAAAACAAGCCTTAAAGCAGGCCTAAAAATTAGCACCAGGCCTGGTGCTAGGGAAACGAATATGCAAACCTGGGTTTTGGCAACAAACAATAAGGGTAAATTAGCCGAGTTAGTAGCGTTACTGCCGGATAAAGACTTGCGTCCGCAAGGTGCGTTTTTTCAGGCGGAAGCAGAAGAAACCGGCTTGAGTTTTATTGAGAACGCGATTATTAAGGCGCGCTTTGCCGCAGACAAAACCGGGTTGCCGGCGATTGCGGATGATTCCGGTATTGAGGTGAATGCACTCAATGGTCAGCCCGGCATTTATTCGGCGCGTTATGCCGGTGTGGGGTCGACGGATTTGGATAACCTGCAAAAGTTGTTAGCCGAATTACATGATGTCGACGATGATCAGCGTCAAGCCAGTTATTATTGCGCGATGGTGTATGTTCGCCATGCACAAGATCCTACGCCGATTATCGGTTTGGGTCGTTGGCAAGGTCAGATTTTGCGTGCGCCACAGGGCTCAGGTGGTTTTGGTTATGATCCGATTTTTTATCTAGCGGATTATCAATGCACTGCCGCGCAATTAGCGCCCGAGTTGAAGAATCAAATCAGCCACCGCGCGCAAGCATTAGCTGCACTTGTCGCGCAACTTGTGTAACCAGGCCTGGTGGTGATGAAAATGCTGTTTACCCAACCACTTCCTCTATCTTTGTACATTCATTACCCTTGGTGTGTGCAAAAGTGTCCGTATTGCGATTTTAATTCGCATCAAGCCAAAAACGATCTAGTCAGCCAAGAACAGTTGTATTTGCAGGCGTTAGTGAAACAATTGGAACTAACCTTGCCGATGATTTGGGGGCGACCGATCAGCTCAATTTTTTTTGGCGGCGGTACTCCCAGTTTAATGTCGGTAGAAGGTTTTGATTGGCTGATGTCGCAACTTCGTGCGTTACTCGGATTTAGCCCGGATATTGAAGTGACTTTGGAAGCCAATCCAGGAACGGTTGATGTCGCCAAGTTCGCCGGATTTCGACAAGCCGGTGTAAATCGTTTGTCATTAGGTGTGCAAAGTTTTAATGACACGCATTTAAAAGCCTTAGGTCGAATTCACGATAGTCAGCAGGCCTGGTTGGCGATTGAAGCGGCAAAGTCGGTGGGTTTTAGCAATTTCAATTTGGATTTGATGTTTGCATTACCCGCGCAAACCTTAGAACAAGCTATGGCAGATGTTGAGCAGGCAATTCAACTTGCGCCCACACATTTGTCGCATTATCAATTGACATTAGAACCGAATACACCGTTTTATCGCCAACCGCCGGTTTTGCCGGATGAGGATTTGGCGTGGGAAATGCAGTTGGCTTGCCAAGCGCGCCTCAAACAAGCCGGTTACCAACATTATGAAGTGTCAGCATTTAGCCAGCCTGGGCGTGAATGTGTTCACAATCTTAATTATTGGCAGTTTGGCGATTATTTGGGTTTAGGTGCCGGAGCGCACGGCAAATTAACCTTGCCGCAAACCGCTGAAATTTGGCGTTCACAAATGCCGGCATCCCCTGGCGCCTATCTAGAGATGATGCAGCGTGTGCCGCAAAGCGAATTAAATATTCCGCCGCGAGCGATGGGACGCTGGTCAACGGTAGATAATCAGGATGCAATTTTTGAATTTATGTTAAACGCATTACGTTTACAACAGGGCTTTGATTTAAGTCTGTTGAGCGAACGTACCGGACTAGATGTGCAAATTATTGAAAGTAAATTAGCACAAATAGAACTGGAAAATTGGGGTCAGCTAAGTAATAATCGACTCCAACTCACCGAAAAAGGCCAGAATTATCTCAACACTGTGATTGAGCTTTTTCTGCAGTAGGAATGAATGATGACCACGACATTGAAAAAACTGTTTAAACGCTTGTTCAAACTCACCGCTCTAGTGTTAGTGATTGTGCCGGCTTTTATTCTGCTGGCGTTTTCCGCCGCCATTAGCTTGATTGATTTTAATCAATACAAGCCGATGATTGAGCAGGAAGTCTCAGCGAAAACCGGCCGTACTTTGACCATAGACGGTGAAATCAGTGCCCATTTAATGCCGTTAAAGTTATCGATTGGCGCCAGCCGTTTAGCACAAGCGGAAAACTTTGACCAACAGCGTCCATTTTTAGCGTTTGAAAAAGTGAATTTACGCGTCGCATTAATGGATTTGTTATTGGCACAGAAGTTACGTTTACTTGGGGTGGAATTATTTGCACCGACGATTCATTTACAGGTTAATCAAGATGGGATGGCGAATTGGCGCGGTTTAGCCAGTCGACCACTGGATGAACAAGCGTTTAAGTGGGTAAGGGTTTCATCGAACGAGGAAGTGGTGACAAGTCGTGCGGCTGAGCTGGCGGAAAGCTGGGGTTTTCAGTTAAACAATTTAGCCATTCACGATGGCTTTGTTGAATGGCGAGATGCACGTAATGACGAACATATTCAAATTGTAGATTTTGAAATGATGGCCTTTGATCTGCAATTGGGGCAGCCTTTTGCAGCGCAGTTACAAGGGCAAATTAAACGCTTTAATCAACCGCGTTTTTATGTGTTTAATCAGCAAGGTAAATTTGAAATCAGTGCTGATTTAATGCATTGGCAGGTGCATGAATTAAATTCCGACATGAAAGCGCACTGGGCAAATGCAGAAGGTATGCAAGACATGCGGGTTGGTTTGATGTTAAAAAATGCCAATTGGCAACGTTCGAACAAACATATTGAAGTCGAATACGCTAAATTAAAGGCGCTTGATAGTGAAATTGAATTTGGTTTAAGCGGTCAATATGGTGCTCAACTTGATTTAAACGGTCAGCTAAAACTGTTGGGTGTCAGTCTGCGACAATGGTTGGATTATTTTAATATTGACTACCCTGATTTGGTTGAAAGCCAAGCGTTACAGCGCATTGACGGTCAATTTGATTGGCGGTTAAATACGGACCAATGGCGTTTAGAACAGATCAATTTAAAAATTGATCAAAGCCAAATCAGCGGTTATGTCGCGCATCAAATGCTTCAGCAAGCGAGTTACCAATTTGATTTAAAAATTGATCGGCTAAATGTTGATTATTATGCCGCGCGTAAAGGTGATGCATTTGTCAAAGCAGATGCGCAGCCAAACGTTAATCAAGCATCTCCTGCTGAACCCTCGGCAACGGATACCTATTTACCTATAGCGTTACCGATTTCTACTTTACGAGAAAGTCATTTACAGGGTCAACTGCAAATTGGTCAGCTGCAAGTTTGGCAAGGCAAATATCAAACGGTCGAATTTGGCGTTAATGCCCAGTACGGCAAAATTGATATTGCACCGATGGATGCCCAGCTTTATGGCGGTGAATGGCGCAGCCAACTAACTATTAATGTGAATGGCGATACGCCGGCTTATCAGATTAAAGGTCGTTTAAACGATATAGATATACTCGCCTTTTTAAATGATGTGGCGAATTATGATAGTTTGGAAGGCCAATTATTGAGTCGGTTTGACATCCGCAGTTCGGGTAGTAACTTAGCAGCAATTAAATATCATTTAAATGGTCAGTTTTCTGCCGAATTGCGTCAGGGAGCTTATCGCGGTATTGATGTGAATAAGTTGTTGTTAGGCCAGGAGTCGGCACCGCATGAAGTGACATTATTACAGCAGGTGAATTTATCCGGTCAGTTGGTGGATGGTGTGTTCCATATTCAACAAGCACAACTCAGCAGTGAACGTTTTAATGCGCAGGCGTTTGGTAAAGTGAATATTCCGCAAAATGAATTAACGACGGAAATACGTTTGAGTTATACCAATCCACCACCAGGCCTGCTGACGTTACAAGGATTGGAGATTCCGATAAAAATGAGTGGGGATATACGTCAGCCAGAATGGCAGGTAGATGTAAATAAGTTGTTGGGAAAAGATAATATTCAACGTTTGCTCAAGGGCATCTCGACTAACCGCTAATAAAATTCTGCGAGATTTGAAGCCGTCTTATTCTAGGCGTGTCGCGCCGGTCTTAGCATTCTATGTCCAAGCGACATAACAACGAAGAAGGCGGCTTCAATTCTCGCCCGAAGGGGCTTAGCCAAGTTTTCCAGCTCGGCGTTGTGACGTTTTACAAGGTCTAGACATTCCTTCAACGTNNTCTGAAAAACTTGGCGTTGCCAGAAGTTATCAGCGGTTAATCGAGGTGCCCTCAGCTTAATCCCGCGTTAATAAAAACGGCAGATTAACGGCAAACGTTGAAGGATTAAAACTTAACCGCGAGGTTTGGGTTTTGCAACGCGGTCTTTGTTTGGCCAGCGAGAGGTTCCCGGTTTTTTAGGCGCATCTGAGCGCGGGCCGCGCGAGTTACGGTCACCAAAATTGCCTCTATTGCCTGAGTTGGCCGGGCGAGAACGCGGTTTTTTATCCAATGAGGTTAACGGTACGCTGTGGTTTGGTTCAAAACCATCTTCTACTCGACGCTCAAGCAATTTACCGGTTAAGTGTTCAATCCCTGCCAATAAATCAACTTCGTCTGCACATACTAACGATAGGGCTTCACCTTTCGAGCCG